>PBIX01000076.1 GCA_002720975.1 Planctomycetota bacterium
CGTTCCAAAGCCGTCCATTTCGACAAGGATGGCGTTCAGGGTCTGCTCACGTTCATCGTGCCCGCCGCCCATGCCGCTGCCGCGCCTGCGGCCTACGGCATCGATCTCATCCAGAAAGATGATGCAGGGAGAGCTCTCCCGAGCCTGCTTGAACAGGTCCCGCACACGGCTCGCGCCCACACCCACAAACATCTCGACGAAGTCGGAACCGGAGATGGAATAGAAGGGGACCTCAGCCTCGCCGGCAATGGCCTTGGATAGGAGCGTCTTGCCGCATCCGGGAGGACCGACCAGCAACACCCCGCGCGGGATGCGCCCACCGATCTCCTTGAAGCTGCCCGGGTTCTTGAGGAAGGCCACGACCTCTTGCACTTCGTCCTTGGCTTCCTGTGCGCCGGCCACGTCATCGAAGGTGACGTTGGTGTGGTTTTCTTTGGTGTAGAGCTGTGCGCGTGAGCGGCCAAAGCTCATGACGCCAGCGCCTGAACCCTGATTGCGCATCTGGCGCATGAAGTACATGATCACAGCGAAGAAGAGGATCCACGGACCCCAACTCAGGAGGATCAGTCCGAGGCCCGGTTCGGCGGGGCTGTGACGTGTGCCCGCAGTCAGGTTGTAGGTCAGGTCTTCAGCACTGGCGCCAGCCGCAATCAAGTGCGCCTTGAGCCCTCCCAGGTCCTCGTGCCGGTCCACCCGGAACCAGGCCTTTCCGGAGTGCTCGGGAAGCCCATGAACTGAGCCCATGCTCCACTCCATTGCGGGCCGGGCGGTGCCGCCCACAACCAGTACGTCTTCTTGTGAAGTGACTTCTGTGCCGAACGTTGTTTCTTCGTCGCCCGCACCTTCATTCTCCAGGTGCGTTCGCGTTGCCGTCAGGTGCCGATACAGCTCGGGCCTGAACAGGTCATCGTCCACGGCTGCCACTAGCTGTGCCTCGGAAATCGGAATGTGGCTCTCCACGGCCTTGATCTGCTGATAGGCGCTCTCCCGTTCGGTGATGCTGGTGAAGCTCGCCGTGAAAGGGATGGGATCCTGAGTTTCGCTACCGGGATCAGGAGCGCGCAGTCCCTTGACCTCGCTTGAGCCGGAGAACTCCATCTGCTCGATCTGGCCGGTGTGCAAGAACCACTCGAATTCGTCCTGGCTCAGCTTGGCGGGTGCGGTGAGATTGGCACCGCCAAAGGCCACCAGGACCACGACCAGTACGGTCAGGAACAGGAGAAATGAGCCGAATGGGCGTGAACGCTGGGGCTTATCGGTTTCGTTGTTTTGGGGCTCGGTCATGGTCTTTCTATCGTCTCAATGCTCCCTGGGCTCTAGCCCTGGAGGGAGTTTGTGCTCACAAGATAGTGCTTTGGGCCCCTGTCGGGCGGTTTGGAGGCAGGATCGTGGGTGAATCTTGCAGCGAGCGGCGGTGTCCTGGGTCTATTCGACGGTGGGAGCTTCAGGGTCGGACCCGGAACTCCCGGCGGCAGGTCCGGTGAACAGGTCGAGTACGAGGCGTTCGGCCAGATTATTCAGAGCTCTTTGGCGGGCATCGGGTTCGGCCTCCCTATTCGTGCGTGCATAGCCCACGTTGGCTTCAGCCCGCACGGGACCCGCAATGACTACATCCCTGCGCGGGTCCACCAGCTCGGCCTCGGCCGTGATCCATACGCCACCCTCCATCCAGACGTTGTCCGCACTGCGCAGTCCGGCCCGGCGCTGAAACCGGGTCAGGCGCCCGCGTACGACCAACTGGGACCGGTCCGGGTCCACCAGCCGGGCGTCCAGCATGTTGCGGGTGGCCTGGGTCAGGGCCCGGTGGAGGCCCAGCTCCAGATCCGGCTCCGGGGTGTCATTGCCGAATATCTCCAGCCCCACCGAGTGGTAATCGGGACCCAGCGTGAGGCCTGTGGTGTAGCCACAACCCGTCAGGGCCGTCACCAGCCATGCGAGCCACAGGGTTCGTGTGTGAGCCTTCGGGGCCAGTATCACGAGTCGGTACCGTCCACGTTTCCAGCACGCTTGGCCCACTCACGAAGTAGCTCATCTGCCTCCTTGACCTGGTCCGGATCGCCACCTTCACGCGCCTCGGCAAGAGCCCTCCGTGCGTGTAATCGAACCCCCTCAGCGCTTTCCAGGGTGGCGTAGAAGTTGGCCAGAACGAGGTCGTTGGCTGCAAGGCGTCGTGTGGCGTCCACCAGATCCTTCCGGACCGCAGATATCGATTCGTGATTGCCGTACTCGTCCAGCCAATTGCGAAGCTCCCCTTGGGCTTGGATGAGGGTGGCGCGGTCGTATTCGGGATCTGAGTGGATCATCAGCCGCAAGTGTGGAATCCGGGCCTGGGCCATGGGGGCCCGGGGGCTGGTGGGAAACCAAAGGAGAAGGTCTTGGTGCTTCTCGATGGCGATGTCCAACTTCCTCTGCTCCTGGTAGAGGGTGCCCAGAGTCCAGAGCGTCAGGTCTCCACCTGGGTGAGAGGGATAGTTCATCACCAGATACTCGAGTACCTCAGCCGCCAGGTTGCGGTACTTGAAGATGAGCCCGTAGGAACCACCGTCCTCGGCGAGATCGAAGCCGATCTCTCCCAGCAAACCTCCCGCTGCACCTCGCTCGTGGTGCTGGGGAAACTTGGAGTCCATGCGCTTGATCAAGCGGTAGGCTTCCATGCGTTCCCTCTCAAGGAAGAGCAGCTGTGCCGACCTCAAGCCCGCCTCGACGGCCAATTGTCTGGGGACGTCCACGCCCATGATGGCCTCAAGGAGATCAGCGTCCTGTGAGTGGGCGATGACGGCCCGCGTCGTGGCCTCAAGTACGTTCTGCACCTCTTGCCGCAGGTCCGGAGAGAGGCCCGCTGTCGAGCGGGCGCTGCGTACCTGCTCGAGCGTCAACTCCAGATCGGTTTGCTCCGCAATGGCGGCGCGCGCCAGTTCAAGGACGGCGGGTACCTGCTCCGGCGTGTAGCGAGCCTCGGCCCGCTGAGCGAGGCGCGTTGCGCCGCAGCTTGAAATAAGGGCCAGGAGAATGGCGATGGGGCCCAGGGCCTGCTGTGGTCGGGACATGAGGGTCAAAGTGTGGGTACGCCTCGTTCAGGGGCGTTGCGATTGGCGGTTTCCAGGAAGGCCCGCTGGCTGGCGAGTCGGGTCTCGAGGTGAAAGTCGATGAAGCGTGCGGTGAGGTCGCGCACCCGTTCGATCAGGTCGTCCGAGATGGAATTGGATGGAGGTGAGGAAGGAGAGCAGCGTGCCAGATGCTTCGCGCACTCCAGCACTGATTCAGGGATGGTCCCCACACGCCGGCCTGAGGCCTGAGCTTCCCGTGCGTGGGGCGTGCACAGGCGTCCACCTGCTCCTGCGGAGAAGGGCACCCGTTCTTCGTCCAGGGCTGGCGCGGGTCCGGCACACTGGGCGCAAGCTTCGAGGGCCGGGGCCAGACCGAGATTGTGCAGGAAGGCGAGCTGGAAGACAACGAGCACCGCATGGGGGGAGTTGCTGGGATCTTGCAGCCCCTCCAGGGCGGCTTCTGTGGCCAGGTACAGGCCCCGGTCGCTCTGCTCCTGGCGTGCCGCGGCTCGGCACAGTTCGAGCACCGTCAAGCCCGCCTGATATCGATCGAGGTCGCGGGTCAGCTCCGATCGCCGCCGGGCCAATGTCCCCTTGCGCAGGAGACCCAAGCTCGCCTCCGCGCGCTCAGACCACTCGAGCTCCAAGGTGTCGAACAGGTCGAGAACACAGTAGAAGCGCGAGCGGGGCCGATAGGCCCCCCGTGCCAGGACGTGCACCCGAGCGCCGCTGGCTGTGATCACTTGGATCACAAGGGACGACTCCCCGAAGGGCGTGCGCTTGAGAATGAGTGCGTGGTCGCGGTGGATACTCACGGGCAAGAGTCTAGCGCGGAAGCGGCGGCTAACCTGATCGGTTCCCCTGATGGGGGGAGACGTGCACCTTCAGCACCCGGCGGTCCGTGGCCTCCGCCACGCGATAGCGCACTTTCTCGTGTTCGAACTCCTCGCCTTCCCTTGGGAAGTGCCCCAGCTCCGCCAGCACAAAACCCGCCAGGGTCTCGAAATCCGACTCTTCTGCCAGGGTGAGGCCCAGGGCCTCATTGACCTCGGATACGTGCAGGGCGGCTTGAATCTCGAAGTTCCCGCCCTCCAGCTCACGGATCGCAGGCCCGGAGTCTTCGTCCTCGTTCTGGATCTCCCCGACAATCTCCTCGATCACGTCCATCAGGGTCACGACACCCGCAGTGCCTCCGTACTCATCCAGCACAATGGCCATCTTGTGACGGCCATCGCGGAACTCCTTCAGGAGGGTGGAGACCAGCTTCGTCTCGGGCACCAGCAAGGGGGGCCGGATCAGATCTGCGAGCTTGGGTGTGGGCTCCACCGAGAGGGCCTCGATGACGTCCAGGGCGCGCAGGGTTCCGATGATGTTGTCGATCTTCTCGTCGAAGACCGGGATACGGGAGTGCCCCGCTTCCCTGAACAGGGCCGCAGCCTGGTCCAGGGTTGCATCGGAAGAGAGGCCGTGGATCTCGGTGCGCGGAGTCATCACCTCCGCGGCGTCCACGTCGCCGAATTCCATCACGTTCATCACGAGCTCGAGCTCGTCCTCCTCCAGCTCACCCTTGTCCAGGGCCGTCTCCGCCAACCCACGCAGGCCCTCGACCAGGAGGCGCTCCTCGGGAGTTTCCGAAGGCAGGTTCAAGATGCGTTGAATCGCCCGCCGCGTAGCGTCGTGCAGTGCCACCAGGAAACGTACGGGAATCTGAGCCCAGGCGAAGGTCGGCAGGATGCTCACCAGTAGCCGGTCACCAAAGGCGCGGGCGACGGAGCTGGGCAGGGTGATCGTGAACAGCAGCAAGGCGGGAGCTGCCAGGGTCAGCGTCCAACCGAGGGTGGGCCATGTCAGTGCGGATCCGTGTGCCATCCAGGTCAGGAGCAGACCCACGAAGAGCACGTCGGCCGTCAACTTCAGAATGGCTGCGCTTGTGGCCAGGGCATCGGCTTGCTCGAGCAGGGACGACAAGCTGGCGCTGCGCGACTGGGCCTGGGGTTGAGCGAGAACCCTGGCGGGCAACGAGCGCCGGAGGGAATCGCGCAACGTGGAGAAGAAGCCGGAGAGGATCAATGCTCCAACGCACAGGGTCAGCGTGCGTGGGTTGTCGCCCAGGCCCCAATCCCAGGGCAGGGCTGGGGGGAGGGTGGGAATGGTCGGCAGGACGGGCATGATCAGGGCTGGATCCTACCCCCATTGAACGGCTTGCCTTGGGCACGGTCGATCCCCGAGGGTGCCCGATGGACCCATTCTTGCCCCTGAGGAGACCGGGGGTGTTACGGGGACGTAACATAAATGATTGAAATCGTCCCCATGAGGCCCTCCCAGCGGCTCCCTTCGGCCATGGCACGGTACGTGCGGAAGGGGGCCCATGCACCCATTCATGCCCCGTCTGTCCGGACCATCCTCGCCAAGCTCGCCCTCTCCCATTCTGCCCTCTGCTCACGCCGGTCCATTCCCCGTGGCATCGGGGCTGGACGCTGAGGTATGCGAGGCCCTCCACAAGCAGGGCCGCGAGAGCGTTCCACCTCCGGACGGGGACCCCCTGACCTTTGAGCGCCAGCTTCAAACCGACCTGATGGTGGTGTTTCAACGGACCCGCTCGCACGCGGTCTTCAACGCCCTTCATCGCCGCACCAGCCCGCTCATCTTTGCTTGGGTCAAGGGGCTGCTGAAGAAGACCTCCGGGAGCGCCGACCCCCATGAACTCGTGCAGGACACTTTCGTGAACATCTACTCCTATGCGGGCAGCTTCAAGGAGGGCAACTCGCACACATTCATGGGGTGGGCCCGCACGATCGCGGCCAACGTCCTGCGACGGGGCATGCGTAGGAGGCGGATGGTCTCCATTCTGGAGACGGATCGGCACGTGGACCAGAGGCCTGGTCCGACCCATCGGGCCCAGCATTCCGAAGAGGTGGAGGCCGTTCGACAGGCCTGGACCCTGTTCTTGGCGTTGTATCTGGCGGCCTTCCAGTCTTTGGGGCCCCGGGATCAGCAGGCCATGCACCTCACCGAGGTTGAGGGCAAGGACTATGAGGAGGTGGCCAAGGAGCTCGGTGTGGGGCGCAGAAACGTGAAGATGATCATGTTTCGAGCACGCAAGCGGCTTCAGGCGAGCATGCGCTGCCAGCTGATGATGGGCGGGGTGAACACGGTTCGCGACGCGGGCTAGGGGTGGGGGGGCAGATCCTCCGGGTGTCGGGCAGAACCTGCCCTGTTCCCGTTAGAATCCAGACCCATGTCCGCGTCCCAGTCCATCGACCTCCTGATCCACGGTTCCGCAGAGGTGGTCACGCCGTTGGGGCAAGCTGCCCTGACCGGTGCTGGGCTGGGGGACGTCTCGGTTGTCCCGGACGGAGCCGTGGCCGTGGACGATGGCCGGGTTCTTGAGGTGGGCCGCAGCGCAGACCTGCAGAACAAGTACGCAGCACACACCACCCTTGATGCCCAAGGCGGCACGGTCCTGCCCGGGCTGGTGGATGCCCACACGCATCCCGTGTTCATGGGCACGCGCGAGGCGGAATTCGAGCTGCGCGCCGCTGGCAAGACCTACGTGGAGATCAGTGCCGCAGGGGGTGGCATAGCGAGCAGTCTTGAAGGGGTGCGTACCAGCAGCGAGGAGGCTCTCCTGGGCTCGCTCATGGAGCGCGCCCGCCGCTTCCTCTCCCTGGGCACGACCACAGTGGAAGCCAAGACGGGCTATGGCCTGACGCTTGAGGATGAACTCAAGGGTCTGCGTGTCATCCAGCGGGCAAGTGCCGAGCAACCCGTGGACTTTGTGGCCACCTGTCTGGCTGCCCACGCGTACCCGCCCGAGTACGCCGACCGCCGCGAGGACTTTCACACCTTGATCGTGGAGGAGATCTGGCCCGCCGTGGCGGACCAGGGCATTGCTCGCTACGCGGACGTCTTCACCGAGGAGCAGGCCTTCGACCTGGATAGCTCGCGTCGCATCATGGCAGGTGCGCGCGATGTGGGCCTCGAGCTGCGTATGCACGTGGACCAGTTGACCCCCCTTGGCGGAGCTCAGCTGGCAGCGGAACTGGGAGCGCGCAGTGCCGACCACCTGGAGCACGTTTCCCCCGAAGGTATCGAGGCGCTTGCGGGAGCCGGGGTCGTGGCGACCCTCTCGCCACTGGTGCCCCTGTTCTTGCGCGAGTCCACCGAGGCCCCCGGACGTGCATTGGTGGCGGGTGGTGTTCCCGTAGCCCTCAGCACGGACTTCAACCCGGGCAGCTGCTACTGCATGAGCATGTTTGAGGTTCTCACCTGGGCCAGCCTGCGGTACGGGTTCTCTGCCGGCGAGGCCTTGACGGCGGGGACGCTGAACGCAGCCGCCTCCCTGGATCTCGCCCACGAGATCGGAAGCCTCGAGGTGGGCAAGCGGGCAGACGTCCTGATCACCGACCTGCCGAACCACTCTCACCTCACCTACGAGCTGGGTCGAAACCCCGTGACCGCCGTAGTGAAAGGCGGCCAGCTCGTCTGGCGGGCCCAGGACCCGGGTGCCTGATTCCCATGCGGCTCGTTGCACTTGGATTACTGGCTCTTGCAGCCCCCTGCTTCGGGGCCTCTCCCCAGGAGAATCCCTACCAGGACGCACACCTGCGGAACCTCTACGTGGAGCGGCGGCTGGGCTTGGAGAGGGCCTGGGCAGAGGCCGGGGAAGCAGATCGCGAGCGTGTACGTGCCAGCGCACGGGCCAACAGGACCGGAGGGCAGCCCGCGCTCTACGCGGCTTCCGCTCAGGTTCTGACGGACGCGCGCTTCATGCTTGCGGGTGATGAGGAAGCTGTCAGTGAACTCTCCATCCAGTCCCGGGTGGCCTGTTCCCTGGATCTGATGGTCCTGCCGGGTGCCTTCAGCGCAGTGGATCGCGATCGAGGGGATGCCCTGATCGTGCGCGTATTGCCCGCGTACACGCGCCTCTACCAGCGGGCCCTTCCCGAACAGATCCAGTTGACCATGATCTGGGTCAGTCCTGACGGACAGGAGACCCGGGCACGAAGCGAGCCCGTGCACCGGGATGCTCTCGTCCTGCCCGGTTTCGAGATGTACTTCCACGCGCCGCCCTCCAAGCCCGGTACCTGGAGCCTGATTCCCGAAGTGGAGTGGGCTGGCGTCAAGGGACGCGGGGTCCCTGTGGCCGTTGAAGGAGTTCGGGCCCTGTTTGATCGCTATGACCGGCTCGTCTCCCAAGCCGGGTCCAACGAATCCCAACGCGCCATCCTCACATGCCTTGAGAGGATCTTGTTGCATGGTGGACGGGATGCGGGAGATCCGTCGATCGAAGGACTGCTCCAAGGGGAGACCCCCGCGCGCGCGCAGCGCAGTGTCCATTCATGGGCAGGGAAGGGTACCTGCTTCCAGCTTGACCCGGCGGAGGGCACTCCTGCCAAGGGGGTTGTGGTCGTCGTCTCACCCGTACTCCACGAGGCCGGGTGGGCCCTGGTGGGGGATGAGGGCAAGGGCTGGCTTGAGTTGGCGGCGGCCGGCGCCCAGCGCATCGTTCTCACCGAGTTGAGTCCTTCCCAAAGCAGCGGTCCCGACGTGTTCGACCTTCTCGCCCGCTTGCGCCGAGAGCACCCCGACCTGCCGCTGACTCTTGTCTTGCACGGCTCGGGTCTGGGCCGCCTGCAACTCTCTTTGATGCGTTCCGATGGCCCGCCCCCGTTTGATCGTCTGGTCGTGGACAGTGTGCTCTGGGGTGCACCCGTGCGCCCCATGGTGGCCGTGCCCATGCTGTTCGTTTCTCCACTTGAGGAGAAGGCCGTGGGCTTGCGGCGCTCCAGTGTTCCCGTGAACAACGCCACCCCACCAGCAAGCGTGTACGAGATCCGTAGCAACGACCTGCCGGTGATCAGCGGTGCTCGCCTTCCGGGCTGGATCGGTCAGTGGCTTGAGCTGGTGGACTAGGCTCGGTCTCCTGCTCCAGGGGATGAAGAACTCACTTGCCGGTGTTTGGGGGCACGAATAGAGTGCGGTTGCCGCGTCGCTTCGCCCAGCGGGGAACCGATTTCAGCACGAACCGCCCGAATCCAAGTAGGCCCCCCATGATCAACCTCATCTTCAGTACATGCCTCGTCGCGTTGCCTGCACCTCTCCCCAGCGTGGCAGAACAGGAGCCATCCCAGGACGAGGTGCAGGTGGAGATGGATGCGCACGAACGAGCCTTCGAGAAGCTCTTGAGTGGAGCGGTGCTGGAGGGCCTGTTCACCGACGATGCGGCTTCCAGCGAGCCTCCGCAGGCTGACCGCTACACCCTGGGACGGGTGCAGAAAGTAGGGGGCAGCGCGTGGCGATTCGAGGCCCAAATCGAATACGGCGGCCGGTCCTTCACCGTGCCCTTGGTTCTCGATGTGCTGTGGGCTGGGGACACACCGGTCATCACCTTGACGGACAAGAAGATCCCTCTCCTCGGGGCCTTCTCCGCCCGCGTGCTCTTCCATGGTGACCGGTATGTGGGCACCTGGCAGGGGGCCTCTCACGGCGGAGAGATGTGGGGCGTGGTGAAGCGTCCGGCCGTGGACGTCGCCGCATCGGAGCAGAACTGGCCCTCCTTTCGGGGTACGGCGGCCCGTGGTTCACTGCCGGGGTTTGAGACGGCGGTGAAGTGGGACGCGGACGCGGGGGAGGGCATCCGATGGAAGACGCCCATCCCGGGTCTGGCTCACTCTTCGCCGGTCATTTGGGGCGAGCGCCTGTTTGTGACGAGCGCGGTTCGCGAGGGGGAGGAGTCCGAGCTGAAGGTGGGTCTCTACGGAGATATCGCGCCGGTGGAGGGCGAAGGTGCCCACGCCATGAAGGTCATCTGCCTCAACAAGGGAACGGGCTCGATCCTGTGGGAACGCACGGCCTGGACCGGCGAGCCGGAGATCATGCGCCACCCCAAGGGCAGCCATGCTGCTTCCTCTCCTACTACTGACGGCCAGTACGTCGTGGCCCTCTTCGCCTCCGAGGGGCTGTACTGTTACGACTTGCAGGGCACGCTCCTGTGGTCCAAAGACCTGGGGACCCTCGACTCGGGGTACTACATGGTGAAGACGGCTCAGTGGGGATTCGCCAGCTCTCCGATCATCCACGATGGCAAGGTGATCGTGCAGTGTGACCTGCAGGGAGACTCGTTCCTCACGGCGCTGGACGTTGAGAGTGGCGAGGAGCTCTGGCGAACGGCGCGCGATGAGGTGCCCACCTGGGGGACGCCCACGGTGGACGTTCGCGAGGGGCGTTCGCAGATCATCTGCAACGGCTACAAGCACACGGGTTCGTACGATCTGGAGAGCGGGGAGCCCCTTTGGTGGATTCAGGGTGGTGGGGACATTCCGGTGCCCACGCCCGTGGTTGCACACGATCTGATCTACATCACCAGCGCCCATGGCCGGCTGGCACCGATCTACGCGGTGGATGCGATGGCCAGGGGCGAGCTGGATCTGACGCACGAGCACGTGGCCTGGAGCGATACTCGGCGCGGGAACTACATGCAGACCCCGATCGTGGTGGGGAATCTGCTCTTCCTCTGTAACGATGCGGGAATCCTCACCTGCCGAGACGCCCACACGGGCGAGGTCCACTACCGCGAACGCCTGGGGGGTGGGGGTACGGCTGGCTTCACCGCTTCTGCCGTGGCCGCCGACGGCAAGCTCTACGTGACCGCCGAGGAGGGTGAGGTGTACGTGGTGGCGGCTTCGAGTGAATTCAAGCTCCTGGAGATGAACGGCATGGGCGAGACCTGTATGGCGACCCCAGCCATCTCGGAAGGCGTGATCTACTGGCGTACTCGCGGGCACGTGATCGCAGTTGAGAGGTGAAGGAGAATCCTCCCAGGCATCGGGGCCCCGGTAAACGACTCAGCGGCTCCCGGCATGTCGAGAACCGCTGAGTCCAGAGCCCTTCGGACTTCAGTCGCAGCACATGGCATGCTTCAGGGTCTTCCGCAGCTGAGCGAGTCGGAACGGCTTGTCGATATGCCGCGTCTGGCGCGGAAGCTCGATAGTGTTCAGGTCTTCGCCGGTAGCGATAATGACAGGCAGCTCTTCGCGGACGGAGTGCAATCGCTCGGCGAGCTGCAGACCGTTGATCGGAGTCATTCCGAGATCGACGATCGCCAGGTCAACTGCGGCAGGGCTGCTGGCGAAGTGGCGACAAGCTTCTTCGGGGTCTTCGTAGAGGATCGCGGAGTGGCCCAAGGATGAGAGGACGGTCCCGACGGTCTTCAAGACCATGGGTTGGTCATCCACAACCAAGATCCGCAAGCCGCAAGCCTCGGGGGCTTCACCGTTGGACTTCGCGGCACCGGCGTTCTTCGCGCAGGGCAACTCGACCCGCATTGTCGTACCGGCTCCCAGTTCGGAATCCACCTGGATCGAACCTCCTTGATCGCACACGATCTGCTTGACAATGGTCAGGCCGATTCCACTACCGCCGTAGCCGGCTCCCACCTGCTTGGTGCTGAACAGTGGATCGAAGCACTGCCCAGCCTCGGTGGGGGTCATCCCCTTGCCATTGTCCGTGACCGTCAGCATGAAACGGTCGCCACCCCGCTTCGTCGAAATATCCAGCATGCCGCCGTCTGGCATGGCGTCCATTCCGTTCAGGATGAGGTTGGAGACGATCTGTCTAAGCTCATTCCCCATACAGTCCACCTGGGCGTCCTCCCCAGAGCGGTCATACCACCGAATGTTGATGCCGGCCGTCTCCGCTGCGGAGTCGATCTGTCGGATGACACCGGAAACGACCTCTCCCATGCATTGGGCTACTGCACCTTCGCACGGAGATGTTGCGTGTCTACCAAGGCGCATGTCTCTCAGCATCTCAACGGTCTGAACGACGGCTTCAGATGCCCGCTCCAGCCACTCGCAACGTTCCTTCGCAGTCCCCTCGTGGTTTCCGTCCTCGGCGAGCAGATCGAGGTACCCCATGGCTGGAGTCAGGGTGTTCTTGATCTCGTGCATGGCTCCCGCAGTCATCAGTGACTCCGTGTGGATACGGCCTTTCAGCATCAACTGCCGGCGTAGGGCGATAACGTGCCCCACCTGGGAAGCAAGGGTCTCAAGCGTCTCCATCATGAGGGGCGTGACCTCGCAGGGCTCCATCCCCAGGACGCACAAGGAGCCGATGGCGCATCCGGGGAACACCTCAACGGGCACTCCGGCGTAGAAGCAGACGCCAACGTCCCGGACGAGTGACGTATCGCAGAACTCAGGGTCCTTTGTTGCGTCCTGGACCAATACCGGTGCACCGCTAAGGGCGACCTTTTCACAGAATGAGCCATGTCGGTCCAGTTCACAGAAATCCATTCCGGTCTTGGACTTCAGGTACAGTCGATCCCGATCGACCAGAGAGAGGGCCGCGATAGGGCACCCGCAAACGTCCGCAAGCAGTCTCGTCTGTTCATCAAAGATGGATTCGTCAGCCGAATCCAAGAGGCCCGTTTGTCGAAGAGCGAGTAACCTGTCCTCTTCACGTAGTTGGCTTGAAATAATGCTCATGGTTATTTTCCGGGTCGTGGGAGAACGGCCTATCGGGTTTTGATGGCGAATGGTGTCGCCACGTCTACTGTGGTTCATCGCCGTGATTTATCCACGTGCTGTTCGCGCGGAATGGCTTGGAAAAAGCAACGCAGTATCTCGGCACGGTTTGTGCCATCCGTTAGCAAGTGGCTCCCAACGGCGGTTCCGAGGTTTCAACCGGTAAAAGGGAACAATTGACCTTTGAGAACCGACGTGGAACGGCTACTTCCGAACGCTCTTTGGAGTCAACTGGCAGAGGCCAGAAGCGCTCCCACGGTAGGGGGGTTCACACCACAGTCAGGAGGCAGGTTATTCGCAACCTTGCGTGCCTTCGTGGGATGGCCGGACCCTCTTGGTAGAGGTTTCTCGTTGACCCGAGCAATCCAGGCAACGTGTCGGAGAGGGTGCCGAGGGAAACTGAGCGGACCCGGTCCATATCTCAGCGCCCATGGGTGTCACCCCTGTAGGGGAGCAAGCCATCGGGCGGGCGGCATGGGGATGCTGGCCTCGTCGTCCAGTTAGCGGGGCATGAAACGCTGCTTGAAGGTGCTCCAAGCCCGAATGGACCTTGTCAGGTGCTCGCGCGCTGGCAGGGAGATGTTGTAGCACTGCAGGCCGATGGGGCCCGTGTAGCCGCGCCGAACGACTTCCCTCAGGAGGGCGAGGTTGTCGAAACTGCCCTGGTCGAGGGGCTGGATCAGCTTGTCCCAGCCTGCACCCTTGGCTTCTGGGCCTCCATCGGCACCGCACAGTGTGACGGAGAGCAGGTAGGGTGTGATGGCGTCGAGTCTCTTGCCCAGATCCTTCTCTCCCTCCAGGAACAGCCAGTGGCAGAGGTTGAAGGCCGCGCCGAAGTTACGGCGGTTCACCTTCTTTGAGAGTCTTATGCCATCGTCGATGCTCTCGGCCCAGAAATTGACATGGTTGTACACAGCCACCTTGGCTCCGTGGGCATGGGCCAGGTCGGCCAGCTCACGAAGGATCGGCACCGCGAAGGCATCGCCTTCCGGATCGGAAGGTTTGAATCGACCACTGTGTAGATGGACGGTGAGGATGACCCCGCGGTCTTTCAGAAACGTCTTGAGGTACTCGACGATCCTCTCGTCATAGGGCTTGTCCGAAGCATCGATGTCCACCTTGAAGTAGATGGTCGCGATCTTCAGCTCGCGCTTGTGGATCTCCTCGGCCAGGCGCGGAAGCTCATCCAGGGAGTACCCCTCGATGCCGTCATAGCCGAGCTCCGCCAACAGTCCTGCTTGAGCCGCCGGATCCGAGGGCTGCTTCCCCCGCATGCTGTTGTTGAAGGCGTAGAACGGATTCTCCAGGCCCCTCGGGTGGGCCTCGGTTCCCTTGACCTGACCCGCGGCCTCCGCCGCGAAGAACGTCAGGCAGGCAGCGATAAGCAGCGTTCCGAACGGATTGAATCTGATGTGCATGGGTGCTCTTGTCATATCGTTGGGAGGCGCCGTTCTAGATGCCCCAGGGCTTTCGGATCGGCCGCGTCAGCAGGGCATTGGCGGCATTGTCGTCTTGGAAGCGTTCCGCCTTGGGGTCCCACTTCAGGGTGCGACCGAGCCTCACGGCGATGAGGCCGAGCTGGCACAGAGAAACGGTGCGGTGTCCCACCTCGACGGGCTCGAGTGTCTCCCGACCCTCCTTGATCGCGCGCAGGAAGTCGACCTTGTCCTCGAGTGTGTCCGAGAAGTGGACCTCGTCCGGCTCGAGCTCTGAGTTGAGGAGCTCCGGGGAGCTCGCTGTGAGGGCCTTGCCCTCCTCTGCCTCAAGCCAGCCTTCCGTGCCTTCGACGCGGACGAAGGCTCTACCGATGCCATAGGTCTGCTGCACGCCATCCGCGAACTCATACTCGACGTTGAAGTTCGTGATCGTGTTCCACAGCCCCTGACTGAACTCACCCGTGCCCTTGACGGAGACGGGGCCCGTCCGCTCGCGCCCCGTCACCCACTGGGAGATGTCGTTCATGTGCGTGCCCCAGTTCGTGATCATCCCGTTGCAGTAGTTCTCGATCCGCATCCAGCCCGGCCGGCCATAGCCGCTCACCGGGTGGACGCGCTTCTCGGTGTACGGGGCGGGGAAGGCGGGGCCCAGCCAGAGGTCGTAGTCGAGTCCCGCGGGCACAGGCGTGGTCTTCTGCGGGGGCAGGGCATCGCTCGCGGAGGGCACCCCGGTCACGATGCGCTGGACCTTGCCGATGCGACCGTTTTGGACGAGCTCGGCCATGCGCCAGAAGCGCTGCTTGCCGCGAAACTCGCTGTCCGTCCGGCTCACGACGCCAGCCTCCTTGACGGCGTCACACAGGGCGCGGCCGTGGGCGATGCAGGTGGTGAGAGGCTTCTCGATACACACGTGTTTTCCAGCTCGCGCCGCTAGCACTCCCATGGGGGCGTGCCAGTGGTCGGGCGTCGAGATCATCACGGCATCGACGTCGTCGCGGGCGAGCACCTCACGGAAGTCGGTATAGGCGCGGACGCCGGAGTAGTCCTTGCCAGCTTTCTCGGCGTAGTAGGCGTTGGCTTTCACCCGGGCCCGCTCGAGTCGTCCCGCGTCCACATCGCACACGGCGACGACCTGTGCGTCAGGCGATCTCAGAAACTGGGTCAGGTTGGGGTGAAACGCCTGACGGCCCATGCCCAGCATGGCGACGTTGATCCGATTGCTGGGTGCCGTTGCCCCGAAGACCGTCGAAGGCACGATGAACGGCACCGCGGCGAGCTTGAGGAAGTCACGCCTGTCGCTCTTGGGGGTTCTTCGTTCCATGGGTCATCTCACCTCGTACACGATGGCACAGCCCGAATGCGGGCGGGCTCATGGTGCCCAGTGTACAGGTACCTGATACCTCTCCACCGTTGAATCGGGGCTTGGGCTCAGGACCGGATTGGTTTGGTCTCAACCCTCTCCGCTGGCGTAGGGCTCGCAGAACCCGTATCGTCCCAAACCATGGGTAGCGAAAAGATCCAGCCCCGGACCCTGAAGGGTTTCCGCGATCTCACCCCCGAGATGATGATCCCGCGCGAGGGAATCGTCGCGGCGGCCAAGGGGGTCTACGAGTCCTTTGGTTTCAGCCCCATCGACACGCCGGCTCTGGAGTACACGGAGATCCTGTTGGGGAAGGGTGGGGCCGAGACGGACAAGCAGCTCTACCGCTTTGAGGACAATGGCGGCCGCGACGTGGCCCTGCGCTTTGATCTCACGATTCCCTTCGCACGGTTCGCCGCGCAACACATCGGCTCCCTGGGCACGCCCTTCAAGCGCTATCACGTGGGTCCCGTCTGGCGCGGCGAGAACACCCAGCGCGGGCGCTACCGCGAGTTCGTGCAGTGCGATTTCGACACCATCGGGACAACGAGCACCGTGGCAGACACCGAGAGCACACTCGTGATCCACGACCTCTTCGTGGCATTGGGTTTCGAGCGCTTCAGCGTGCGGTTGAATAATCGCAAGGTCCTGAGCGGCGTGCTCGAGCGCCTTGATCTGGCCGACCAGGCCGAGAACGTTCTGCGCGCATTGGACAAGCTGGCCAAAATCGGCCCCGAAAAGGTGACGGCTGAGATGGTGTCCACAGCAGGCTGCAGCGAAGCTCAGGCGGCCGAGGTATTGGCCCTGGCCGCGATCACCGGCGACAATGCCGCGATCCTGTCCGCTCTTGAGCCCTTGGTCGGCGATTCCGAGCTGGGTAGCCAGGGACTTGGTGAGCTGACCGCCGTCCTAGAAGGTGTTCAAGCGGCCGGCGTGACAGAGGGTCGCGTGCGCCTGGACCTGTCCATTGCTCGAGGCCTGGACTACTACACGGGCACAGTCTTCGAGACCTTCCTGGACGACCTGGAGGGTATCGGTAGCTGCTGCTCGGGCGGCCGCTACGACGACCTGGCCTCGCTCTACACCAAGCAGGCTCTGCCCGGGGTGGGGGCTTCATTGGGAGTGGATCGTCTCCTCGCCGCCATGGAAGAGCTCGGGATGCTCGCAGGCCGAGCCGCCTCAGCTCCGGTATTCCTGGCCTTCTTCGACGGTGAGCGCGCTTCAGACTACGTGGCTCTGGCGGCTCGACTGCGCGCCGCCGGTGTGGGCGTCGAGCTCTACCCCGAGCCTCGCAAGCTCGGTGCCCAGCTCAAGTACGCGGACCGCCGTGGGCACCGCCTGGCCATCATCGTGGGCCCAGACGAGTGGGAGGCGGGTCTCTGCCAGCTGAAGGACCTGGACGCCAAGACCAGTGATGAGGTTGCCCTCGACGACCTCGCCAGCGCTTGTCTCAAGCGGCTGGGTTGAGAGAGCCGCGCGGCTCAGATCAGACCCAGGAACACGCTTGGCAGGACGCCCATCACCAGGACCGCGGCTGCGCAGAATGCGGTCGCCAACAGGGCATCGGTGCGCTTGGCCATGGGGGCACTGGGGCGGACGGAGGCCCTTTGCTTCGCTTATCCTCTCGCGCAGGCAGCACCCTAACAGTCGTCGTGAGACGCTGGCCACACAAAGGTGCGTTGACCGAGCAATGTCTGCCCCCCGTCCCGATTGCTGGCGACGATAAGAAATCGCTGCAACCTCTGGGATGGCAAGTCCTCCCTCTTCAGGTCAAAGGTCCAGCCAGCGCGCTCGGCTTTGTGACGTTTGGGGTGCCGATGAGCAACATCGGGTCGGGTCCCTTCGTGAAAGGACACTCGACCCACCCGAACCCAACCATTCATGCGGCATTCGGAGAGCGGATCTGCGGGCAGCGCAACCCGCAAGACATCAACTCCCTCAAACTCTTCGAACCCGAGAGCCCAACCAGAGAGTTGCAGACGATCCCCACTCACCTCGACGAGACTCTGAATTGGCTCGTCCACATGTCCGATCGGCAGTCGGAAGTCATCTTCAGCGGGGCGGGGTGCAAAGAACGCAGCATCGTCGACGTTGCGGTTGATGAAGTCGGGGCAAGTTAGGCACATCGAGGGCGGATCTCCCTCGAGAATGCGCCTGCGGAGATCACTGAAGGCCTCCCCGTACCAGATCTCTTCAAGACTCTGCTCACCGTCGAGACGTCCAAATGGATCGACGGTCTGGCAGTCGGGGTAGGGGTAGACATTTCCCGAGGAGTCCACGTAGAGATCCTCGAATGGTCTGCGGCAGTAGAGATGTGGGGTCACGTCAGAAGCTGCGCCGAGTTGAATCACACGGGAGCCGAGGTCTGCGGCCCGGCCATTGCCACCCACGGCGATGGCGTGAACGACAACGGGCTCTCCGCCTTGGGGCAAATCGTTGCGCCCGACTTCGAAGGACCAGGCACAGCTCCAAGCACCGGGAAGGTCGCGGAACTGCTCGGCAACATCGCTACGCATACCGGGAAGGAAGCGCGCCTCCCCAAGGGGGACCAAACCCCGCTCATCCGCTCCTGCGGGGTTCTCATTAGGCAAGAGTTCACGTCCGATGCTCACACGCTTCACTCCCTCGATACCCAACGCCCAACCAGCGAGCTCGACGATCTCGGAGACGTGGATCTCCGGGGACGCGGGCGTATCTAGGGCGCCGAGGGGTAAGCGAACGTCTTGGGGATCAACAGGTTGTGGGGGAAGGGCGGAAGGCTGCGTGGCGGCACAGAACTCATCTGGGAAGTTGGAGACAACCACGGAAGGCGAAGCCTCGATTCGCTCAAAGAAGCGACGAAACCCCTCGTTGGCTTGATCCTTGTTCAGGGAGAGAGTCTGGTCAGCGAGATCAAGGCCCTTGTAGGGCATTAAATGTCGCGCCGCGATACGAGTGACTCCCAACTCCTCTGCCAGGTCCACGAAGAGCGGCAACTCCTCCAGGTTGGCCTGCATCAAGGTGATGTTGAATTGGAGGGTCGGCACGTCGTGGATTCCCCGCCCAGAAGTTGCCTTTCGTTTTGCTAGCGCCGCTATGTTCTCTTTCAACCGATCAAAGTTGCCGCCCACACGGATCGATTCGTAGGTTCGAGCCGTGGCGCCATCGATCGAGATGTGTACCTGATGCACTCCCGAGTCAACAATGGCCTCGCGCATTCGCTCGTTCATCAGCAGGCCATTGGTGAGGAACTTCACATCTGGCACACCATAGTCGCCGGTAATCTCGAGGATGCGGGGGAAGTGAGGTGAGGTCATCGACTCACTTCCGCAGGCAAGGTGAAGCGCGTGGGCCATCGGAAGGAGTTGCTCGGCCCAGCGCGTGAAATCTTCGGGGCTGGTATAAACCGGCTCGCGATGAAAGACGCTGTCGAAATGGAAGTAGCACATCCGACAGCGAATGTTGCAGCGATTGGAGACGTCGATGAGGATCGTCAGTCCACGCCTTTCGAGGGGGGCAAGTTGGTTACTGAACTTGCAGTCCATCGGGCAATATGCAATGGCGAGCAGAAGAGAAAATAGCTGGGAGCGTCAACCCGGCGTTGGTGACACCGGATAGGATCATACCATGGCGGTAGGACCTGGTATGGGCGCACTTCCGGCTCCTTCATGGGGCGGCATTTACTCTGGTGTTGACTGGCGAGGTGCGGACTTGAGAGGTGTCCAGTTGTCCTGTGCCAATCTTGGCGGTACTCGACTGGAAGGTGCAGATCTCTCGGGAGCTTTCCTCTTCGATGCCTATCTGGCTCATGTGCAGGGACGCGGCGCCAAGGCTCGAGGTGCATCTCTCCCCCAGGCGGAGCTGAATATGGCTGAGTTCGAGGGCGCTGATTTCTCCCAGGCTAATCTGCAAGGTGCACGGCTTGTCGCGGCGAGGTTAGAGCGCGCTTGCTTGCGTGAGAGTTCTCTCGTGGGTGCCGACCTTACCGCCGCACGTCTAGAGCGCGTCGATCTAGCGGGCGCGGATCTGAGAGGGGCGCGACTTGTGGACGCCAATTTGACAGGAGCCGATCTAAACGGAGCCCGTCTGGAAGGGGCCGTGCTTGTGGGCAGTGTTCTGACCGATACGTGTCTTGAAGGTGCGGTGCTCATCGATGCCAATTTGGAGCGCGCCTCGCTGCAAGGCGCACGTTTGCAGGGTGCCGACCTACAAGGAGCGCGACTGGTCTCCTGCGATTTGGGCCAAGCGGATCTCAGTGAGTGTGCATTGCAGGGCGCGCACCTGCCGACGGACGACAAGAGTGCTCTCGTCGATCCACGGCGCGCATTCGCCAGCCACGGGGACGGCCTCGCGGCTGCACTGCGGACCTTCGCCACCCTCACACAAGCTCTCGAGGTGAGCCGGGATCCCCGTGCAGGTAGTGTTCGCCAAGCTCTGGAAGAAGCGCGCCGACAGATGGGATGGAGAGACTTGCACGATAATGCTCTGCCCTGGACTACGCGGGGCAGGGGGTTTCTTCGTGCGCTGTGCTCCCGTGCGCGCTTGGCACGCCTGCAGGCGGTACCGCGATGAGGTTACGGCAACTGGGGCGGAGCAATGTTCACCTGAGCGCAGTCGGTTTCGGCACCTGTCAGTTACGCCTCGTGCCGAGGAATCAAGCCATCGAGACACTGATGCGCGGATTCGAACTGGGCGTGAATTGGGTTCACACTTCTCCAGACTACGCCGGCGCCGAGGACATCGTCGCGGAAGCGATTCGGCGAACTAGCCGGGATGTCATCCCCGTCACCGATGGATCGGGAGACATGGAACATTTCGCCGCTTCCTTCGAGCGGGCTTGCGAGCTCTTTGGCCGCAACTCGTTACCTTTGTGGGGCATCTCCTGTATCGACGATCAGGAGTTCGTAGGGCGCAATGTGTGGGAGAAAGGTGGGATGGTCGAATTCCTGAATCGCATGAAATCGTCTGGCCGCCTGGGTGCGATCTACTGCACGACCCACGGCCCCCCCGACTACATCGAAGGACTCATCCGCTCACGAACCTTCGACGGGATCATGCTGGCCTACAACCCTCTTGGGTTTCATGTCTTGTCCTCCAACGCCACGGCCGAGGGAAAGGTCTACGAGAACATCCCCGAGAACGGCGGACGGCTCTTTCGCTTGGCGGAAGAGGAGGGGGTGGGCCTCTTGGTCATGAAAGCGCTGGCAGGGGGCTTGCTTGGCCGCAGCCGCGCCATACCTCCGGTGGACGTGCTCACACCCGAGCGCGAGGAGGTCCGCGCCGAACACGTGCTCCGTTACATTCTTGGCAGGAGTCGGGCCGTTGTGTCGGTGGTTCCAGGAACTTGCTCATTGGAGGAGGCGGAGGAAAACGCGCGGGCGGGAACCGAGCCCGTTGAACTCCCTGCATCCACGTGCCTTGAAATTGAGGAGCGAGTCGCGCGAATGCACAAGACCCTGTGCAGTCGTTGTGGCGAGTGCGAGCCCTCCTGCAGCCAGGGTCTCCCGATCTCCTGGCAGTTTCGTGATGCCTACATGTGGCTCAATCCCGGCGACTGCTTCGAAGCCGTTCCGCGCCTACACTACTTCCACCTGCATCCAGCAATAACTCTTGCGTGCCATAGTTGTACCGATCAGAACTGTACGTGTCACCAAGGACTCGACATCCCTCTCGAGTTGAATCGCGTCCACGAACTCATGCTCGGTCTCTTGGATGAAGGAAAGCTCCCCCTCACTCCCGCGCAGGAACGCGACGCGTGCGTGGGCGACGAGCCCTGTGCGCGCGTGGTTTACGCCCTGGCACCCGCCGCTGTGGGTGTGGGAGATTCAAGCCTGTGTCGTCTGTGGCTCGAGAACGCTGGCGAACGCCTGTGGTCCCACGAGTTGGGGCAGATCGATCACCTACACCTTGAGATCAGCGATGGGGACGGCGGCGTGCAAACCGTAGAGCTACGGGAGGACGTGCATCCACTCGAGCGCAGCTTCCTTACCTTCGAGCTCGAACCGTTTGACTCGGTGGGGGAGCGTGAACTGAGTTTTGAGCTCGTGCGTTCTGGGGGAGGAGGTCGAACGGAGCTACTTCGTCAGCGACTGAACGCGGTCGCGGGAGGACCGGCATGAAAGTGCCACGCTTCCTACGTCGCTTGCTCGCAGGCGAAGGCGAGCCTCCCCAGCCTCCCCAGCCTCCCGCAGCGCCTGAGCCTCCGCCGCCCGTTCCCGGCTCCCCTGAAGACCCTTTGGCTTATGGCTGGGAGGTGCTGCGCCATAAATTGCCCGACTCCGGTACTCCGGGCCAGGTGCTTGTGGCGAGTCTAACCGTGAAGAACACGGGGACCCGGGTATGGAATGGGATCTCCCCCTCGGCTGTCTATGGTCAACACGCCCCCGGTCCTCACAGCGTGGGACTGGCCGTTTCCTGGGGCACCGAAGTCGTTGCCAATTGTCTGCTCCCCCGGCCCCATATCCACCCGGGCGAGGAGGCAACCGTGCTCTTCTCGGTGACGACACCGGAAGAGGTGGGGACCCATTGTTTGCGCCTCGAGCTCGTCGAGTACGAGGTGACCACGTTTGCCGACCGAGGTGTCGAACCGGTCAAGGTGGATATCCAAATCGAGGCGGCCAAGTCGGAACGCACCGAGCAGCTGTGGAGTCGAATGCAACGCTTCGATCCCTGGCAGTACTTGCCGACCCAGGGCGTGCGGCGCGGTCCATCGGGCACGACCTATCCCGTCTTCGTAGAGCGTGCTGAGGGTTGCCGGGTGTGGGACACGACGGGGACCGAGTACCTGGACTACACGATGGGTTGGGGCGCAATTCTTCTTGGCTATGCACATCCCAAGGTAAGCGGTGCCATCCGAGACATGCTGACTACCACCCCGATTTGCACGTTGCCCAATCCTGTGGAGATCGAACTGGCGGAGATGCTGGTGGAGGACATCCCTTGCGCCGAGATGGTTGCGTTTGCCAAGAACGGTAGCGACGCCTGCTCTTTTGCCATACGCATGGCTCGCGTCCTGACTGGTCGCAAGACCGTCCTCTTCTCCGGCTACCACGGTTGGCAGGATTTCTGGGTCGAACAGGTGGGTTTTGAGCGTACGGGCGTACCAACGCGCACGCCTCCGATCATCTACCGTTTTGAGTTTCATCGCATCGACCAATTCCGAGCTCTGCTTGCCGAGCACCGCGATGATCTCGCGGCCGTGATCATCGA
>PBIX01000077.1 GCA_002720975.1 Planctomycetota bacterium
ACCCGGATCAGCCCGCGGACGATCAACGCTATGCCGCCAAGGGCACCCTGCCCGAGCAGGGTGAATGGGACATCGTCGCCCGCATGCACGTCCTGATCGAGCCCGTGGAGGAGGGGGCCGAGCCCAAGATGGAGATCATCGAGTCGCTTCCCCTGCGCGTCCGTGCGCCGGACGCCCTCTCTCCAGGCCAACTGGCCTACGCCGCCGATGGGAAGAACAACCTGCTGACCGGCGTTGAGATCGATGCCTCGGCCTCCAGCGTCCAAGGGGGGGGCCAGGCCGCGCACGTGGCCGACCAGCGACTAGGGACCTATTGGCTTTGTGATGCCAAGGACGCCGAACCCAGCGTGCGCATGAAAATGAAGAGGCCCGTCCGGGTGGGCCGGATACTGCTCTCCCACGTCAGGCCGACCCTGGATAGCGAAGGTCTTCCGAGGCCCATGGACGTGGAGCTCGTGCTCAACCGCAAGCGGAAGATCACGATGACCATGGATCAGGATCCGTTGCGCAAGACGGTCATCGACCTTGGAGAGACCGTGACGATCCGCGAACTGCAGGTACGCATTCTCTCGGCGCAGGGGTGTGAGCTGGGCAAGTGCGGGCTCGGGTTCTCGGAGATCGAACTCCTGCCGCGCTGAGCGGATCTCGGCCCCTTTACCGGTAACCTGACGGCCGCAGCCCCCCTGCGGGAGTCCAGGCGCTGGCGCCGGGGGAGAAACAGGGGTGATCTGTTCCCGTCAGACAGATGGGTCCCCATGACTTCTGGCGTGCGGATACCATGCCGGGAGTCACCCCAAGGAGCTCACTATGAAGAACCCGCATCTCGCGCTCTCTTCCCTCTTCGTCCTCGTCCTGTGCGTTGCGATGTCTGGGCCGGACCCCGCCCTCTCCGCCATGGACAAGGCCGGACGCGCCTTCCTCGAATCGCTGGAAATCGAGCAGCGCAAGCGCTGCACCTTTGAGTTCACCGAAGGAGAGCGCACCGCCTGGACCTACCTCCCGGGCAAGCGCGTCGGCTTGATGATCGGAGACCTCTCCCCCGATGCCCGCGCCCATCTGACAACGCTTATGCAGAGTGTGCTCAGCTCGGGTGGATACATGAAGGCCGAGGGGGTCATCATGCTCGAAGGTGTCCTGCGCGAACTCCAGCCGAACGCCGGGCGCGACCCTGGCAAGTACGCCGTCACCGTCTTCGGAGAGCCCGGCGAGGGCCCGTGGGGCTGGACCCTAGAAGGCCATCACCTCTCGCTCAATTTCACGTCGGACGCCACGGACTCGCGTTCGACACCACTCATGTTCGGGGTCGCACCCGCCGTCGTGCACGGCGGACCCCATACGGGCCTGCGCGTCCTGGGCAAGGAGCTCGACACGGCGCGCGCGCTCATCCGCTCCTTCAACCCTGAGCAGCGCGCAGCCGCCCAGCTTATGGCCGATCGCCCGCTCGACGTGGTGATGGGTCCCGCGCGTTCAGAGCCCCTGGGTACAGAGGGCCTGCAGGTGTCCTCGTTCAATGATGCCCAACTCGCCATGCTGTTCGACCTCATCGCCGAGTACACCGGCAACCTGAGGTGGCAGCGCGCTCAGCAGGAACACAGTCGCTTCCTGCGCCTGCGCGGCATCCGACCTGAGAACGAGGAACCGCTGTCGTGGCTGCGCTTCGCATTCAGCGGCGACACCGACTCCGGCCTGCTCTACTACCGGGTGACGAACGGCCGAATCTCCTTCGAGTACGCCGCGATCGGCAACGATCCAGACCACGCCCATGCTCTGTGGCGAGACCTCGACCAGGACTTCGGCGCCGATCTGCTGCGCGAGCACATCCGCAAGGAGCACTGAGCGCGCGCACCCCATCCCGTACCCGCCGACACTCCCGATGCCCGGCCGCTGTGAGTTCAGTGCCCTTGAACGCAACCGACCCCCCGCCACACATTCCGTATTTTGATGCTCCCCACATAGGGGCGTTGATTCTCACAATGCTGGTGCCCCTGGTGCTGGTCAAGTGGGTCAAGCGAGAGGAATCCGGCGAGTTGTCACGCAAGACCGGCTGGGTGTTGGCTGGATTGCTGCTGGCCAATGAGCTCGGCTATCGGGTCTTCCACTTCATGCAGGCGGAGAGCACTCGTGAGTTCCTCGAGTTGTCGCTGCCTATTCACTTGTGCCCCTTGGCTCTGTTCGCTGGTGTTATTGCGCTGTGGCGCCGTTCCCAGGTGAGTTATGAGTTCGCATATTTTGTCGGACTCACTGGCACGTTGAACGCCTTACTCACGCCGGACATCGTCAGACCGTTCCCGTCTTTCGGATTCATCGGCTACTTTGTGTCGCATGGTGGAGTGCTCTTGACGGTGATGTACGCCACATGGGCCTTGAAGATGCGCCCCACGCGACACTCATTGTGGCGTATCTTCCTACTGCTGAACGCAGTTCTGGTGGTGCTGGCACTGGTGAATCTTGCCTTGGGCGGGCAAGCGAACTACGCATTTCTTTGTGGGGCACCCGCAGCAGACACGCCGTTCTTTTTCGCACCCTGGCCCTGGTACATTCCGATCCTCGAGGGGGTTGCACTGGGGATGTTCGTCCTGGCCTATCTTCCCTTCTGGTTCAGTGACCGATTGGCGAGCCAACGGGCAAGGGATAAACCCGACTGATGTTGCCTGCGGAGGCCAGCCCGCACCTTCTTGAGCTCTGCCTGGCCAGGCCCGCTCCCCTCACCCAGCACCCCTTTGTATCCCTTATCTTCAGGAAGGCGTGGAAGGGTTCGAGTCCGGGTGGCGCCTCCATTCCCCTCTCCGCGCAGGGGGTTGCAGTCCTAGCGCTTGGACTGGATGCGCATCGGAGGGCCGACCAGCCAGGCGGCAATCGTCCGCGCCACAAGGTCTGCACCGAGGGCGTTGGGATGGATGGAGTCTCCGCGCAAGGAGAGGCGCTCGTCACGGGCGTGAAGTTCGCTCAGCACAGGCTCGGCCAAATCGAGCACAGCCAACCCTGTCTCTTGAGCCATGCGCGAGACGCGCTCGTGAACGGCCCGAGGCGGGTACTCCTTGGTGCGAAGGAGCTTGGGCATGATGGCGACGGCTACCTCGACTCCCTCGACCCTCGCCAGCGCCGCGATACGTCCGAAGTTCTCGCGTACAGCAGAGTCGATGCTCCGCGACTCAATGCGTGCTTGCCTGCCCGCCACCTTCGGAGGCTTGCGGTTCAGGGCACTGCTGAGCATCCGATAGAGATGGAAACGCGCAAGCAGAAACCGGTGAAGCGGTGACTCGCCCGGTGGGCTATAGGCCATTCCGATGGCCTTCCCCGCTCCCTTGCCGGTTGCGGTCCGAAACACAGCCTCTGGAATGCTGTCGAGGGGTACGAAGTCGTTGAGGCAGAACAGAAGCACAACGTAGTCGGCCTGTAGACCGGGAAGGGTGAGCTCCAGACGCCGGGCCTCCTGCTGCGTGTTGTAGCCATCGACCCCTAGATTGATGACCTCAGCGTCCAGGCCCATCGACTGTAAATTCTGGGCGAGTCGAACGGGAATGGTCTCGTTGTCTTCGAGCCCGAGGCCATAGGCGATGGAGTCGCCCGCAAGGATAATGCGCGGGCGTGTCTTCGGCACCTCGACCGGGGCACCACGGAATCCGGACTGATTCACCGACCCATGACCCGCCCGTGGCTCCCACAAGAGCTCAGGATCTGAGCTCGTGACGTACTCACCGAACGGAACACCGAAAATCTCCGGAGCCAATCCGAGGCCGCGGACCGCCAACTCGCTGATGGCCAGCGCGACAAAGGTGGCTGTAAGCGCCAGGGTTGCTTTCCGTAGACGAGTTTTCATGGACGTGGGAAGAATACACCGAGTGTACCCAAGAAACGGGCCGCGGCCTCCTAGTGCACTGCTGGTGCGGCGGAGAATGCCCCCTGCAGGGCGTGCCCTACCTGAAGCCACGGCGACGGGCTGGGCGAGGGGCATCCCGTACGCCGGGAACAAGTCGGCATGCCGCAGGGTGGCTTCTCGAAAATGGTCTGTGCTACCGGCCAGCAGGGGTACGGATTTGGCCTTGAAGGCTGCTAACTGCCTCCCAGAGGGCTAAGCTCGTCGGTCCGGCCCCGGGCCATTGTCCTTGGGAGCTCGCGTCATGCAAAACGTCTCCACCCTGGTCCGCACCATCCTCCTCGCCAGCATCGTGGCCCTCATCGGATGGTGGACCGTGATGTTGCGCAACCAGTTCCTGGAGCACGAACGCGCGGTCGAACAACGGGACGAAGAAATCGCCAACCTGACCGGAGACATCGAGAAGAAAGCAGAGCTGCTCGCAAAGCAGACCGAGGCCATCGTGGAGCTGGAATCCGACCTTGCGGCCAGCCAATTGCGTGTTGAAGAGCTCGAGCTCTCCCTGTGGCTTCTGAAGGTCGACCACCGCCTTGCACGCATCACGGTCCTGGACCAGGGACCATCCCCAGATGCACCAGAGAGATTCACCACCCGCGTGCGCTTCCAGGAAATGGATGAGGCCGGGGAGCTGGCCGGACCCGCACGGGAGATCACGATCGACGGCAAGGTGCTCTACGTGGAAGGGCTGGTGATCAAGTTCAGCGACGAGTACGTGGAGGGCGGTGACGCGCTGCGAGGCAGCTCCGTGGCCCTGTTCAAGCGGGTCTTCTCCGAGAATCAGGCACCCAACGAAGGCGTGCAACTCGATCAGCCCCGGACGCACCCTCTACCTCACCGGGGCGATCAGTTGCCCGATCCGTTCTATGACGACTTGTGGGGCCGGTTCTGGGATTACGCCAATGATCCCGAGCTGGCTGCATCCAAGGGCGTACGCGCGATTCACGGCGAGGCGCCCTCGATTGAGTTGCGCGAGGGAAAGACCTACCGAATCGAGCTGCGCTCATCAGGCGGCCTCTCCATCAAGGTGGAGTAGTCCGCTCGTCAGGGCTGGAT
This sequence comes from Planctomycetota bacterium, assembly GCA_002720975.1. GTDB lineage: Bacteria > Planctomycetota > UBA1135 > UBA1135. The sequence goes on from PBIX01000077.1 coordinate 4,931, forward strand.
GATGAACTGCAGGCCGTCGGTCAAGCCCGCTCCAAACGCGTCCTGGCCATCCCTATACCACCACTGCGAATAGAGCGTGAGGCCAGCAGCCAGTCCCTTGTCATTGCCCGATGCGATCCAGGTGTTGAAGTCGTAGCTCAAGAGACCGCTGCAATCCTGGCCGGTGCCATTGCCTCCAGTAGCTACAGCCGTCACGCGCTTGAGGGGTATACCCAGACACAAGGTGCCGCCCATGAAAGTCTTGAAGCTGGGAGCGTAGGCGTAGACCAGGATGCCGAACTGGTTGTTGTGCACCTGGTTGGCATTGATGAAGAACGGCGAACTTGAAGACATGCTGGGCGTGCCCACTCCGCTGATCGTCGGCACGCATCCCCGGGAGCTCACCTTGGCTGTGCAGTACGAGAAGGTACCCCCACTACTCTCCACGAAGAACACGGGGTTGGTGTACGCCGACTGACTGCCAGCCGTATTTTCTGCGTAGGCGCGGTACCAGGATGTGGCGCTGGTCTCGAGAGAATCGAACACCTCGACGAATCCCGATCCGCTGAGTGTGCTTGAGACGAGAAGGGCCGATTCGGCTACGTCTCCCACCACACCCCGGAAGACACTCACGGTCCCGCTATCCGCTCCGAAGTCGTAGTACACGCGCACGGTCGTGGCCGCGGGCGGGATGGGACTCGGCAGCGTATGCAAGCTGCCCATGGGCAGTGTCGCGCCACCCAGGTCCGTCTCGATGATCAGGGATGGGCCATTGGACACGAACACGGCGCCGGCTCGAATGGCCTGCTGTAGGTTGACGGAGTCGAATGCCCCCTCGACGATCACGTTGTTGCAGCCAAAATTGTAGGCCTGGTCGTGGGTGTCGCTGCCCGAGTAGGCATAGAGCAGACGACCACCGAGCAGCCAGTCCACCCAGTCCTTGACGTGACCACCTTGACCCGTCTGGGTGGATCCATTCCAGATCTCCACACCGTGCAAGGCGTTGGCTTCCATACCGAGCGCATCCTGTCGGCTCTCCCATGAGAAGGTGCCACCCGCCGGGTGGTGTGCAACGGGATAGCCACCCTGGGCGCGGATGGTCGCAATGTTCTGCTTGAACCCGTTCAGGGCATCACCAAAAAGCCCATCGCAAAAACCCAAGAGGCCATCGTCGCCACCATAAACCCGACTTGTGATCCCGTGCGCACCCATGTGGTTGGCTGAGGTGGTAAAGAGGCAGATGGCATCACCCGCATCCGATCCATCCTGTGGGCCTTCCTCATCACTGGAGAGCTCGATGTCCGAGATGCACACAAAGGAGGAATCAGTTATCGCCGCCGCCTCAGCCGTGATGACGCTGTACTCGGCGTCGCTGTTGATGCAATAGCTGTGGTCCGTCGCGGTGTACCAGTCCATGCCCAAGGCCTGGTACTGGGTCTTGAGCTGGTCGAGGGTATACGAGCCTGAGACCTGCAAGGTCTCCGCCGTGCAATTCGAGGAGGGTGAGCAGGCCCCCAGTGACTCACCATGGCAGGTGTGGACATGCATATCACCGCGATGCAAGGAGGCCGTCGAGTTGTCCGTCGAGAAACTGGTCGGAAGGCCTGGAAGGGGGCCCAGCCAGGTCAACTCGTGGTCGACACTTGAACGGCCCCTCTGACCACCGGCAGCCACCCAGTGCAGAGTCACTTGGAGCGCCGCGCTTGTCCCTGCCGGATCATCCGGGAAGAAAATCTGATCAACCGGAAGCAGGAAATCCACATGACCAAAGGGGGCATCACCAGCGAAGAAGTCATAGCGGTCGTTCATCTCCCCAACGCTGTGCTGGATCTGGTGCATCGCCTCACGCACCTCATCTCCGTCAAATTCCGGTGCGCGCGGGTCGGCGAAATAGCGCTTCTCGTCATGCCGGTGGGCCACTTCGTGGGGTAGACGCTCAATCATGGCCGCCGTGCGACCGTACTCAGGATCCCCAGGCAGGCTGCGATCAAGGTCCATGCGCTCGATCAGCACCCCGTCCGCGTGCAGTTCAAGCTCGGTCAGCTGGATCTCTCCGCGCAAAGCCGGGTTATAGACGAAGACCTGGGAGCGGACGACAACAAGTTCGCGCACTTCATCCAGGATGAAGGGCTTGATGATCGGGCCTGACTGAACGGGTCCCCCTGGATGGGGAGCGGCGCTTCCGAGCAGAGCCGGTAGAACGAACAGGGGCAGGCAACGGCTGAGCAGGGCTGAGGATCGCATGGGAGGCCTTAAAAGGGACTCCTTTGAGAATACTCCACAGAACCCATTCTGGCAGCCTGGACTGACAAACCTCATCGGTTGCCGCCCTTGAACAGGGGTAGGAGGGTTCCTTCAAGCCGCCGGTAGAGTTCACCTGTCGCCCGCACGTCACGCAGGCAGTACTCCCCGATGTCGTCAATCCGGCCCTCGCGATAGGCCCGGCCCACCTGGCTTCCGTCGATGGACCCCTTGGGGCTCTCAACATCAAAACGTCGACACCAATAGTCCAGTGAGTAACGGTCGCGGGTCGCCCCTTGGAACGAAAGAACGTCAAACAGGTCGCAGTGATCGGATACGTCGTAGCGGTACGGAACGAGGTTGCGCGTGGGCGTGATCCCCAGCTGAGCGGATCGAACGCTCAAGACCGGCCCGTCATAACCACGCCCGTTGTAGGTCACCAGTCGTGGCAGACGTCCGCGGCTGTCGCGCCAGGAAACAAGCTCCCAGAAACGGTTCAGGATCTGCTCCTCGTCGCCACGGTAGATCTTTGAATGGGGAACCTTCTCCCATGCGTGCTCCACGGCCTCCTCTCCCTCCAGCAGAATCAGCCCCGTGTCCTGCTCCATGTTCCAGAGTCCAATGGCAATCACCTTTCCCAGGCCGGGAAAGAGCGCCGTGCGCTCTTGCACCGCATCGCGTCGTGACGGGTCACGCTCCCTGCTCACAAGGTAGCCCCGGGTAATCTCATCCACCTCCTCCCAGGGAAACCCTGCCACTTCAATGTCGAAGACAAAGGTCGGGCAGCGGTTCTTGTCACGTGCCTCAGAGGTGCTGCCGCTTGTAGGTTGCGCGTCCATCTGACGCACCCTATCAAATCACGCCAGCTGTGGATGCCAGCGTCGCCGGCGGTGGCCGAACCAAGCCACGAGCACCAAGATCCAGCCTGTCCCCGCCAGAAGCCCCGTCCAAGTTGTCGGCCCGCTCGGAGAGATCATGCCGCAGCCTCCACCTACGTTGTTCTGGGAAGGGCCCGTAACACTCAGTGCCCCGGGAAGGATGGACGCTTGCTGGGTCAGGGGGTCCTGAACCAGAACTGCTATCGAACCCGTGCTCATGGCGGGGGTCTGGATGGTCAGAGTGGTGTGATCCACGAAGGACGCAACGACGCTTTGGCCCCCCGCGCCCGTCAGTGGGTGGACGCCCACTCGGACCTGCAGGCCCTCCCTGAATTCTCTTCCCTGAAGCGTGACGGTTTCCCCCCCCGCTGATTGCACCGCACCGGGATTCACCGACTGCAGCAGCGGGTCTGGATCCACGACGTAGGAGAAACCTGTGCTCGCCGACTGACCGTCGGGAGTGATCACCCTCAAGATGTAAGGACCGCCCGGTACGCCCACTTCAGTGATCAGCGACATCTGGGTCAGGCTCAATACGGTCGTCTGGGGCTGATCCACCCCGTTGATCTCCACGCGACAACCCGACACGAAGTTCTGACCAGTGAGGGTCAGCACCGTCCCTCCCATGCTCACGCCTGAGGGAGGGAACGTGCTGTTGATGACCGGGGTGGCCTGAGCGAGGTAGGCACCAACGCTGCGACCTTCAACACCGCTGGCGTCAATCACAGTCACGTCATGCTGGCCGGGGATCGATGCGCGGGTTGTCAGAGTGATCGATGAACTACTCGCCACAACGCATCCCCCGGGCTTGCCATCCACGTAGACCTGGTCACCGATGACAACGCGTGCTCCAGAACGGAAGTCCGTCCCGAGCAGCGTGATCCCCACCCCACCGGTGGATGGGCCGTAGGAGGGCGAAGCGAGGGTCACCTGCGGGTCGGGCGGCGTGATCTCCAGGGCCGCACTCAGAATGCTCACACGGCCCGCGCTGTCGGTCACAGTCAAGTCCGCATGTCCGAGGGTTGATCCTGCAGGCACGCTTACTTTGAAGTTCACGCGTGAACTCATCCAGGTCACGTTTGAGATCACCATGGAGGGATCGCTCGCCGCAAGAGTGACGCCATTCCCGAGGCCTGCCCCTCTTACGATCAGGGACGTGGTTTGACCGGTACTGACCCGCAAGGGGTAGTTGTCCGAGGCGCGCCCAAGGCTGAGGAAGGTGTCATCCCCCACCAGCAGGCTCCCCATGTTGGTCGCACTGGTGCCACTGACAGTGACGGAAGATGAGAGCGTGGACTCGAAGTCTGTCTGGATAGTGCGGCCTGCGCCCAAGTTGGAAGCAGAGACCGGGTAGTCCAGTGGTGTCGCATAGACGCGGTAAGTTCCCGGGGACAGAGACGAGAGGGTGAAGTTCCCTGTGCTGTTGGTCAGGGCGGCTGCCGCGAGGCGCCCTTGTGCGTCCCGGGCTCCGACCCAGGCACCTTTCACCACGGTGCCCGGACCCGCACGGCGCACGCTGCCCTTGATGGAAGCCTTCTGGCTCACGGGATAGATGCTCTCTATCCCACGCGCATCATCCGCTGACAGGCTGCGGTGCAGGATCACGGTCTGGTCGACGTAGGGGAACATCGTCGCCCCGGCGCACCCGCTGTGGTCCAGACCGAGCAGATGCCCCAGCTCGTGCGTGGCCACATCCTGAACATCAAAGCCGCCCGGCTCGGACGAGGTCGTGAACTTGAAGCCTCCACCATTGAAGAGAACGTCCGCGTCGATGATCTGGCCAGTGGTAAAGAAGGTCAGGGGCGTAACGGCCACGATGCCTGATCCGGGGGGGAAGAAGCCCGATGAGTTGCTCTCATCAAAGAGCATCATGTGGTACTGGCTTGAGCTCCAGTTGCGGCTGTTCTGGGCTTGAGTGCTGGTGTTCTCGACCAAGCGGGCCCTTGTACCGGTAACGCCATTCCAAGCATCAACGGCATTCCGCAGAGCAGGCATGTGAGCTTGATCCCCCAGATCGTCCGAGCCATCGGAGTTGATAACCACCGAAATGGACTCGGGAGATGACCAGAAGAGGGCCTTGCCATTCCCCGAGTAGATCAGGCGCACATGGGCACCAACCCAAGTGGCACTGATGCCGAGGAGTAGCAGGAAACCCAGGCGCCGGATCTTGTTGATCGGGATCATCACTTGCCCGTACTCCCCTTGGTTGCGTGCCGGGCACGCTTGGCGCTGACCGCGGCGGTACAGCGGGCGATCAGATCAGCGTACTCGAGGACCTCGGACTGCATACCCGGGACCAAGGTGCCGGTCGTCGCGTCCAGGAGGGCTTCTGCGCTCGCCTCTCTGCTGGCCACGCGAGAGCCCGTAAGTGGCGTCAAGATCCTGTAGCAGCCCTGGGAGAGACCACAGAAGACGCGCGCCCCTTGTGGCCCTTTGGGGCTCAGCATCAGGAGGGCTTCCTCGCCGACGCGCAAGGTACCCATCCCTGGAATGAGGGTGGCTCGGCCGGTGGATAGGGCCCCACCCGGCAACCGTACCCGGCGCGAGGGGCGATCCTCACCCCAGAACGTCCGTTGAACCTCCAGTTCAAAATCCGTGTACACCAAGCCGTCAGATCCGAGCAGCGGTTTTTCCGAAAGCACGCGAGCCTCCAGAACCAGGTCCGATCCTTCGACGAGTTGCTCCAGGTCCATGCGCAAGGCCGTGCCAGCATTCAAGTCACCATCCGCGCCCCTTGACCCATCAAGGGCAAGAAACAGGATGGTGGCGCTGAAGAGCACGCCGAAGAACACGGTGATCAGGGGGCGAAACATGGCGGAATAGGGACGGTGCAAAGCCTCCATCTGAGGCGTTTTCACACGCTTCCATCGGCCCCAGCCAGGCTGCGCTTGAATTCGACACGAGATTCCACGGACATTCAGCACCTCCATTGATCCATGCGGCGTGTATGTCCTGAGAGCGTGCCCGTCAGGTGTTTCGAATCGAGACCCTTCTCCCATGTCGAAGGAACCCGCCTGCCCCACGAGCGTGGGATACATTTGGGTGGTTCAGTCAGTCTCAGGCACTTCTCTCCCTCGATACCCGACTATGGACGCCAAAAACCTCCTCCAGCGCATGTGCAGCCGCCAGGGCCTCTCCCTGAGCCGTGGCTCACATCTCCTACCACTCGTGGAGCGCGCGCTGCACTCTCCGGAGAGCGTCCGCAACCGCATCCTGACCATGGTGGCCAACAGCCTGGCCAGAAAGGTGAACGGAGAAGAAGTGGAGCAAGCAACGGGGGCGACACAGGAGGATCTCGACCAAGAGGTCCTTGTTTCCGTAGCCCGTGTTATGCACACCTGGACCCCTTCGGCTCGGGTGCATGAGTTGGAAGACCTTCTTCCGGACCTGTTCCCTGAAGGCTTCGACCCCAAGAGCCTGGATTAGGAACCTCGCTCGAAAGTCCGGCTACGGGTAGGCTGTGGCCATGCTTAAGTTCAACTTGCTGGGAGGTGGAGTCAGGTGCAGCGCCTTGGTGCTCACACTCGGAGCAGCGTGTTTGGCGTGCATGCCCGGGCCGGGAATGGCCCAGGACGAAGCGCCCGCCGACAAGATCCGGGTGCTCATCATCGACGGCCAGAACAACCACAACTGGAAGGAGACGACCCGGGCAACAAGGGAGACACTCATTGCCTGCGGGCGATTTGAGGTGGACGTGGCTACTTCGCCGGCCAATCGGGGGGCCGAGGATGAGTGGGCTGCCTGGAGACCATCATTCAAGAGGTATGACGTGGTCTTCTCCAACTACAACGACGGTGGCCGGTGCCTCTGGTCGGAGCAGACCAAGCAGGACCTCGTTGATTTTGTGGCCGGTGGCGGGGGGCTCGCCATCGTCCATGCAGCGAATAACTCCTCCGGGGATTGGCCCGAGTACAATCGGATGATTGGGGTCGGAGGCTGGGGCGGACGAACCCCAGCGCATGGATCTCACCTTCGCAGGGTGAAAGGAGTCTGGACGACGGACCCGGCTCCCGATGGTGGGAGTGGTAGCCACGGGCCGCAGCATGCCTTCGTTGTCGAGTCAGCAGGCGTGTCCCACCCCATCACGGACGGTCTGCCCGAGCGCTGGCTGCATGCCAAGGACGAGCTCTACGACTCCCTGAGGGGGCCCTGTAAGGAAGTTACCGTTCTCGCCTCAGCCTTCTGCCCGAAGACCAAGCGTCACGAGCCGATGGTAATGACCGTCTCCTACGGGGCAGGGCGTGTGTTTCACACCCCTATGGGACATGTTGGTGGCAGCGACCCTGTCCACTGCGTCGGGTTCCAGGCGGTGGTCGCGAGAGGGACCGAGTGGGCAGCTACGGGTGTCGTGACCCTCCCTGTTCCCGAGGCATTCCCAACGGCAGAGGCAACCAGTGTGGTTGCCCCTAGCAAGGTCAAATGGAAGCGGCCCTAGAGGCCTGACCGACGCCGCGGAGCATGCCGAGGAGGGCGGAGCCACCCGTCGTTGGCCAGCGGGTATCCCAGGGCGAAAGGCGTCGTTGGCGAGCGCCTGGGGGGTGACCCTGAGGGCCTCGGTCCACAACCGGAGATGGCCGTGTCGGCCGCAGCACTCGCGGGAGTGTCGGTTCTTGTGGCATGGTGCTCCTCTACGATGCCCCGCCAAGAGCAGGACATGGAAGAAGGGCCGCTCCTGGTCGGGAGCGGCCCTTCTTGTTGCCTCGCAGCTACAGGAGTCTATCAGCGGTTACGACGCCCGCGGAAGCGTTCCAAGAGTGCTTCCAACTCCTCGATGCGCTCCTCCAGTTCTTCGATGCGCTCCTCGAGCTCCTCGAATTCACCGTGGTCGTCGTCATGCTCCTCATGAGGGAACATGTCAGGGCCGCCTCGCCCGCGCCCCCTCGTCATCCCCATACCCCGGCCCCGGCCAAACGCCTGGGGACGGTTCATGCGGCGATCCTGTTCCCGGCGCATATCGCGAGGATCGCGGTCTCCGCGTCTGTCGTGGTCTTCTTCGCGGTGCAGGTCACGGGGATCGTGGTCTCGGCGCCCACCGTGGTCCTCTCCGCGGTGCTGGTCACGGGGATCGTGGTCTCCGCGCCCACCGTGGTCCTCTCCGCGGTGCTGGTCACGGGGGTCGTGGTCTCCGCGCCCACCGTGGTCCTCTTCGCGATGCTGGTCACGGGGGTCGTGGTCTCCGCGCCCACCGTGGTCCTCTCCGCGGTGGTGGTCACCTGGGTCACCCTCTGAACGATTGCCGCGCACCCTGGCAAGAATGTCCCGCATGTCGAAATCGCGACCGGCCATCATTTGGCGGACTCGACCGCCCATCTCACGCAAGTCCGACCCATCGAAATCGAGCTCCATTCTGCGTTCCCCGTCACCGGTCAGCATCTTGATGATGGCCTTGCCGTTGATCTCCGGACCGTCGTGATCGCGGTGACCATCGTGGTTCACCTCAACTTCGACGTGGAGGTCTCCATCGTCGCCCAATCGTAGGTCCCGACCACCGCCGCCGCCAAGGTGCAGAACACGGACGTCGTGCTCTTCGGCATCGTGCTCCCTGATAAGCTCCCGGACATGCTCGGGTAGTCCTTCCAGGTCAAAGCCGATTTCGCCGCTCATGTGGCGGCCACCACCTTCTTCTGTGCGCAGTTCCACCCGGTCTCTACGCTGGGTCTTCGCGGCACGGTCTCCTTCCTTCATGACCCAGGTCCCGTCACCATTTCCAAGGCGCAAGATGCGAACATCGTGGTCCTCGTCGCCCTCGTCGCTGTCATGCTCGAGTCTCATGCGAACCACGTGCTCACCGTCGCCTTCCGCCTCAGTGACTCGTCGCAGCCGATTGACATGAACGCGGGCCTCTCCACCTTGATCGATGGCGGATAGCGGGCTCAGAGACACGGTCACCTTCTCTTCTTCTCCATCCCGCTCGAAGATCACCTTGGCCTTCTTCCCAGCCTTGAGGCTGGCCAGCTTCTCCTCAGCGTCTTCTTGGTCAAACTTGATCTTGTTGACGCGCAGAATGCGATCACCCGCCTGCAGGCCTGCTTTGTCAGCCCCGCTCCCGGGCATGACCTTACCTACGACCATGACGCCGTCTCCGATTGCCATCTCAATCCCGAGGTAGCCGCGATCAGCGTCTTGGCCCTTGGACAGCTTGAGCCCCACCCCCTCTTGAGCATCTTTGGCCTGCTCCAGGATTGAGTGCGCTTCAACTCGGACCAACTCGACTTGCGCCCGTACCTGCTCGGCCAATTCGATGACCTCCTGGGGAGGTGCTTCGCGATCCTGGAAGGAAGGGAATGCCAGGGTAGGCGTGCCGAGAAGGAGACTAGCGAGGAACAATTGTCGGGTTTGCATTTGAGTAAATCTGAGAATGGAACAGTGGACAGATCGGATGAACGGTGTACGACATACCTGCCTCGTGGAGAGAGCGGACCGGTGAAAACCCTGTCCACTAGGAGGTCTTACGGGGCAAATACTCTACCGGGTCGGGCGGCAGCGAGAGTAAGGCCACTGTCTGGATTGCACACCGGATGGAGCCGTGGATGCGCTACGTTGTGTGGCCGCCCCAGGATGACTCAATCTGATCAGAGCCTTAGCACTGCCTGGCCTCCGAGCCCGCGTTCGGCACTACTTCCGACGCCGGGTGCGGGGCTTCTTGGGAGCCATCTTGAGCTCGATCGGCTCACCGGTGCCCTCAGCCGTCACGGTGACTTCCGTCTTGGCCTTCCCGAGCTTCTCGTGCCAGACCTGCAGTTCGTAGGTCCCGGCGGGGATGCCCTTCAGGCTGAAGCTGCCCTTGGCATCCGTCAACGCCCAATGAGTAGCGTCCGTCACAACCACGTAGCCTGTCATCCAGGGATGGATGTCACAGCTGACCTTGATGGACTCGGCGCGCTTGAACGTACCCTTGGTGTCCTTGCCTTCGGGGACAGCACGGTTGAAACCGCTGTTTTGGAAGGCATACAGGTGAACGTTGTGCACGCACCGATCTGAGTTCTTGAAGCTCACCGTGGTGCCCACGGGAACGACCAGGACGTGGGGCTCAAAGCGGCAGGCGGTCTGGTTATAGACAACCGGTTTCTCGGAGACCTTGACCTTCGCATCCTTGACCTTCAGAGACACGACAACGTTCGCTATGCCAAGCTTCTCACCGATCAGCAGGGAGCGATCCTGGTCGTCCACGGCCACCCCTCCCGCGCAACAGCCAACGGACTGAGCGGCGGCCACCGTCAGGGGTTTGACCTTGGGCTTCTCCCCTTCAAAGAGGATGCGGCCAGTGATCACGCCCGCAGAGGCAGGGCCTTTCGAGTCGGACGTCGCATCCTGGTCAACACCAAAAGCTACCGAGGAGAGGACTGCTAGTCCCAGGAGGGCCAGGAGAGAGAGAGTTTGCTTCATGGTTTGCACGCCATCGTCCGCAAGCCCCCCCGATTGGTGGGTCTTACTTCTGCTGGGCTTCGAGTTCTTCGATCTTACTCGCTTGCTCCGCAATTGTGGTTGAGAGAATGTCTGCCTCGCGCCGGTCCTTGTTGTACAGCCAATCCATTACCGCGTCGATCTGCTCCGCATTTGTGGATGAGGGATACTGCGCTTGGTACTGGGGTTCGTCTGAGCCGAAGTTCACCGCCATGGCCGTACCGACGTAGGTGGCCGGCGGGTTCCAGAGCCACTCGCGCACCCAGTCGGGGCGCAGGCGTGCACTCACGACATCCAAGGACGGCGCCCATGAAATGGGAGTCTCCACATAGGTCGTTCCATTGGGGTGGCACTGGTAGCAATTGACGCCCTCTGCGCCCACAGACTCGCCCACGGCCAGGAAGGAATGGCGCTCGTCCAGGTAGGAGGTGGTCTGGCGATCCAGGGTCTCCGTGCCGCGCTTCAGTGGTCCCACAAGGGAGAAGCCCTGCGAGTCACCCCAGGCCTTGAGCTTGTCAAAGCTGGCCAAGACGTCCGCCTTGTATCCGGCTTCGATCGAGCGGATCGTGGCCGCGTCCAACTTCAGCTTGGGCTGGGCCGACATGCGCGCCTCCATCCCCTCGGCACTCAGACCCGGTCCGGGTTCAGTGATGTTGGCCAGTGGGAAGATGGGCCAGGTGAGACTGTCGGCCGGCATGTTCCAGCCGTGGGAGTCAGGATCGTTGAGTCCCGAGAGTGGTTGACGGCCCACGGCCAGACGCAGGGTGCGCGCGTAGCGGCTGTGCCACTCCCAACGGGCCTTGTTCCCGAAGTAGCCCACAATGTTCTCGGCCTCGCCCGGATCAAAGGTGAACGTCGGCATCTTGACCCGCATCTGCTTGCGAAGCTCGGAAGGGCTGGCCAGGAAGTTGTAGAACCAGTCGGGCCGAAGCTTGTGGCCTTCGTTGAGCAGCACAGGAGGGGCGAAGGTCCAGCGTAGCTTGTCCAGTTCGGTGGCCGAGTAGGGGCGCACCTGACCGTCCACATCCTCGATCCGCAGCACGCCCTGGTCGTCGGTACCCCCATGGGTCCAAGCCACGGGCTCGCCGCTCTCGTCCGCAACGGACGTACCGAACATGTAGTACTCAAGCACCTGGTCGACGAAAGAGCCCCCACGCGATGGGGTCACGTCCACGAGGTCGCCGATCTCCAGGAAGTGTAATTCGCCCGGTCCACCGTAATCCGGCTCGGCCTCGAGCAGCTTGATGATGACCTCTTCCACCTCCTCGTCGGCGTTGAGTTCCGCCATCTCGCGGTCGCTCGCAAAGGCGTCCATGGAGACCATGCTGGGCGGTACGACCTCGTCCAATAGGGGCTGAATCACCCCACGCACGGTCTGGATGCCACCGCTCTCGTTCCGGAAGGTGACAAGTGAGTTGTCCACCACATGGCAGGCCATGCAGTTGTTCTGTCGCACCGCGCGCATGCCCCCATCACTGACAGCCTGCTCGGCAGTGGGCTCCATCTTCTTGCCCGGTACCTCGTCATTGACGAGCCCCAATACGAACGTCGCCACGGCTTGCGCCTCGTCCCTCGAGAAACCGAACGAAGGCATGCGTGCGCGATCCTTGGGCACCTTGACCTTGTCGATGTCGAACACGCGGGGGCGCAGCAGCTTGCGCTCCAACCAGCCCTCACGGTAGTGATGGTCGAGCTTTGGCAGATCCGCCACTTCCTTCAGGTAGTGTTGGCCGAAATCCAGCTTGTCCACGGTCTTGGAGCCCCAACTGGTGAGCTCTGTTCCGATGGGCATCATGCTCTCCATACCTGTGATCTCGTGGCAGGAGAAACACCCGTAGGTCATCACCAGTCGCTCACCGAGCTTGCTCGCCAGGACAGTTGTATCGCTCCATTCGGATTCCAGGCGGCTCTCAAGGATCGTGCGCCCGTCCTTTTGGAAGTACCACCGTGCCTGCTCACGCAGCACCTGCGGATCGAGGTTCGATAGATACTCGGAGTCGCCCTCCCAGCCGTGGGGCGTGTCCGTGAAGATCCCGTCGGGATCCTCAAAGACGTAAGCCGTGATGTCCATGGCGTCCGCCTCGGACAGGCGCAGGTTGGGCATGCGCGTGTGCGGCCAGTAGGAGTTCGGATCGAGGATCCAGCGATAGAGCCAGTCCGCGTTGAGCTTGGTGGCCACACCGCGCAGGTTGGGCCCCATCTGGTTGCGCTCAGTGGCGTTATTGGAGATGGCCGGCAGGACGTCGGTCTCCCCCATGAACGGAGCCGTGTTGTGGCAGGCGAAGCACCCGGAGAGATTCATCACCTCGCGTCCGCGCTCGGCATCGGCAGCCGCGCGCACGTCAGCGGGAATCGGCTCAGCCGCGTCGAGCGGGTGCCGGTCATAGAGGAAGGTCGTAACGGCGGCCACCGCAGCCCGGTTCCATTCCCCGCCCCGGATCTCGCGTCCCGCACCATACTCGCTCGTGACGACGACCTCGTCCTCCGGCCAGTTCTCCAGGTTGAAGAAGTGCGGCATGTCGGTCGTCGGACGGAAACCGCGCGGGTCGGCGATCCATGCATTGGTGAACTCAGGCGTAAGCTTGGCCGCCAGGTTGGTCAGAGCCGGTCCAGGTCGGCGGGTGGTCGGAAACCAATCCACCTTGTGACAGGCGTAGCAGCCCTTCTCTTCGAACAATCGATAGCCCTCGGTCACGTGCGGGGCAGAGTCCGCAATGAGCTCCATGGAGGTCTTGTGGCACTGCACGCAGCCCGCCTCCACGTCCTGCTCACGCAGCATGGGGTAGTCCCAGTGATGCTGCTTGTGCCAGTGGCGTGAGGCATCCCAGATGCGCGCCTCCTCCTCGTTCGAGGGGCGGTGGTCAGAGTGCTGGAAGGAGAGCCCTTCGCCGGCGCCACGGTGGCAGACGGTGCAGCCAAAGTCCTTGGCGGGGTGAGGCGACTTGGAAGAGAGGAAGAGATCGAGCCTCGGATGCGCCGCGTGGGGCTGAGCATCGCCGGCAAAGGCATCGTTCTCGATGCCCATGTGGCAGGTCGAGCACATGTCGATGCGGGCTTTCTTGGTGAAGTTCAGATCGAAGGTGATCCCTGCGGGAATGAACTTCTGGACCTTCAGGTTCGGGCCGATGAATTCGAGACCGGGCAGGTCGTCGCGGACAAAATCCGCTACTTGCGTGGCTATGTCCCCGGGAGCGAGAGCTTCAATGCGCTCTTCGACCTGGGTCAGAACCTTGGCTCCAGCAGCCAGGTCCTTCTCGGCCTGAACTATGGCGCTCCGCATGTCCGAGACCGTTCGCTTCTCGACCTCCCACGCGATTGTCGCCTTCTCAAACAGAAGGCCCTTGGCCGCCACATCTTCGCGGTAGGCAGCAAGCTCTGTTTCTTCCAGCTGTGGGATGTCCTTCTCCCCTTCGAGAACGGCTTTCTCGCTCCCGTACACCTGCCAGTTGAGCAAGGACTTGGCCTTCTTGAAGTCCTCCTCAAGCTTGAAGCGGTCTTCCTCCAACTCATAGGCCCTACGCTCCGCATCCTGCAGAGCCGAACCCTGGGCGGCGAGGGCCATGGAGGCATCGTAGACAGCGCGGCTCAGCTCGTCTCTGCGACCGATAGCCCCCTCGGCCTCCAAGGCCACACGAGCGGACTGGGCCTTGGCCAACTCCAGTGACCGGAAGTCACGCTGGTACTGTTTCCATTCCGCATCCCAGTCGTCGATGACCGCCCAGACCATGGTGCCCAGGAACAAGACGCTCGAAACCAAGAACCAGAGGTTCAGGGAGGGGACGCTGTAGTGTGTGTCGCCGCGATCAGCCATGGGTCAGTCGAAGTTCAGACGTTCGGAATCGTGATTTCGTGTTCAAGGTACAGGCTTGAATGAAGAGGTCGTCAGACGTTGAAGAACCACTCGGGGATGCCAATGAAGTACTTCAGGCTGAGGGTCCATCGCAGAACCATCTTGATGGGCACGAGTGCCGTCCACAGGAACAGGTGCATCATCACGTTGAAGCGCACCGGGCCCATTTCTGCGGCCATCTTCTTGAAGAGGGTCCTGCCCAGAATGGGTGGCATGGCCACGAAGTACCCGAGCAACAGCAAGATGCCCGGTGCCTCGCGTATCAATGGGCTCTCCGGCCGCGGCATCCCCAACATCTTCACCCAGAAGTAGACCGAGAGGTCCACGCTCACCATGGGCTCAAGCTTGTGGGGATCCCAGTATTCGAAGACACCGAAGAACGACCAGTTGGGCCCCCGCAGGAAGGTCCCCATGATCACCAGGGACACCCACAGCAGCAGGAAACCCATCATGAAGAAGCTCACCGCAAAAGGGCGCTCCTTGAAGGTGTAGTAGCCGTTGCCCTTGGGGTTGGTGTCGATGTATGGAATCGCACACAGGCCAATGATGATGAAGCTGGGCAGCAAGACCCCTGCGATCCACGGATCGAAGTAGACCAGCAGCTCCTGCAGCCCCAGAAAATACCAGGGGGCCTTGGAGGGGTTGGGAGTTCGCGCCTGGGAAGCCGGCTCTTCGATGGGCGCCTCGATAGAGATGGACCAGACCATCAGCAGCGCGGTGAAGAGCACCATGCAGATCAACTCAATGTAGACCAGATCCGGCCAGGTAAAGACCTTCTGCTTTGAGAGTTCCCCTTCCAGGGTCGGCTCGCCCCGCTCAATGCGCTCGTCGTTCAGCACGGCCCGCCGCAAGGCCAGCCACGTGAAGAACAGGATCGAGATCAGGAGGATCAGGATCGGCACATTGTCCGGCTTGGTGACGATGGCCTTGAAGTTCACATCGCCCCAGGCAAAGATGAAGAACGCCAAGATGCCCAGCATCGAAGTGCCGAACACGATGGGGTGCGTGAGCTTCTTACGCCAAATCAGCACGGCGGCGAGCAGTGCCGTCGTGAGAATCGAATAGCGGGTGGGCTCCACCAGCCAGTCGGCAAGGTCCTTGATCAGTTGGCCCATGGTTCAGGTGCTAAGAACTCCGAGAGAATAATCGGTAGTTAGAGAGGCCCGGAAATCCCGCCGTCCTTTCGAACTCTCCAGAAGTGGAGAGCCATCAGGCCAGCGGCAACGAGTGGGAAACCGACGCAATGCAAGACATAGAAACGCATCAGCGCCGCCTCGCCTACAAAACGCCCGCCGAGCAATCCGAAGCGCACATCGTCACCCGCATGGATGAAGTTGAGCCCCCCAAAGCTGATGAGGGCGGCACCCGGGCCTTCGTGGCCCAGGAAAGGTGTAGCTCGGGCCATGTTCGTACCCACGGTGATGGCCCAGACGGCCAGCTGGTCCCAGGGCAGGAGGTAGCCGGTGAAGGAGAGCAGCAGAGTGATCACAAGCAGGATCACACCCACGTTCCAGTTGAACTCCCGCGGCGGTTTGTAGGAGCCCGTCAGGAACACCCGGTACATGTGCAGCCAGACCGAAATAACCATCAGGTGCGCCGCCCAACGATGTACCTCGCGCATGACCCCGATGGGGACGTGCTCACGCAGGGCAAAGATGTCCTGGTAGGCCAACTCCGCCGTGGGTCGGTAGTAGAACATCAAGAGGAGGCCCGTGATGGTCTCCACCAGGAACAGGAAGAAGGTCAATCCCCCCATGCACCAGGTGTAGGACAGCCGAATGCCGCTACGCCGCACCTTGACCGGGTGCAGGTGCAGAACCACGTTCGACAGGACAGCCAGAGTCCGGTTTCGGGGCGTATCCGGGTATCCGTGGCGAAAGATGGAACGCCAGATCTGCGTGCTTGCGATGTAGCGGAAGAGCTTGTCCATCGAGGGTCGGTTTCAGAGGCGCAGGGGCCGAAGGCGATGAAGGGGGAGGGGAAGTACTGCGGTGCCGCGTATCAGCCCAGATAGGGAAGGTAGGCGTCGGCCATGGCCCACTGCCCTTTCTCTTCCTGGAACTTGGTGTTCTTATCGATAAGCAACTGACCATCGGGGGCCAGGGAGATCTTGTAGCGCTCGAGAGGGCGCGGCGCAGGCCCCTCCACGTTGACGCCGGTCTTGACGAACCCCGACCCATGGCAGGGGCACTTGAATTTCTCTTCCGCGCTCAGCCAGTTCGGCGTGCAACCCAGGTGCGTGCAGACCGTTGAGAGCACATAGAAACCAGTGCTCTCTCGCACGATCCAGACCCCGTGGCTCGCCTTGTAGCGCGTATCCACCGCATCCACGGCGTACTCGTTCGGGAACCCTGCCTTGAACTGCTGGGGCGGTTCGTAGAGGACGTTGGGGAACATGAAGCGCCCCCAGGTACCCAGCATGGCGAGAGTGCCCGCAGTGAAGGCACCCCAAGCGGCCAGCAGCACACCACGCCGTGTGGGCTCACCACGCAGAGGAGAGCGCACGAGGGGCGCCACGTCACTCTGGGGCAGCTTCTCTTGGTCCTTTTCTTCGTTCGATTCGGTCACGGCATCCTCAGCTTGGGAGTCGCTGGTCGGTTACACCCTGGAGCCACGCACGGTGGGCAAGGGTGAGGTTCTCTCGGGTGGGGAGACGGCAGTTGGGGGGACAGGAGTCGGTGTGGTCGGGCTCGACGATCGGCCCCGGGTGACGTTCGATTTGATGGGGCCGGAGGGGGCAGAGGATGGCCAAGCAGGGCGGGTAGCGCAAGGGGTTTCGCCCCCTCTCCGGGGCCATGGGAAGATCACTCCTGGCCCTCCCCTGGGGGAGGAGCCCCATTGGTGGAGCGTTGGTCGATCAGACGCAACACGGCGTCCACCACGTTGGCATCCGGGTCCCCCTTCAGGGTCTCAATGTGGGCCCAGTCAGCCTCGCGGCCCAGGCGCGCCAGGGCCCCCAAAGCCTGGATCCGGAAGCGGGAAACATCCCTGGAGCGAGTGTACTTGGCGGGGGCCTCCATCCTCACGGCCTCGTAGACCTGCACCCGGGTCAGATCCATCAGGATCGGAGCCGCGCCCGGATCCGGAGGGTCCAGGAGCGTGAGGGCCATGGCAGCCGTTCCACGCACATCCAGGGAGGGGTCTCCCAGTGCCTCGCGGAGGGCCTTGCGCGCCCCATCTCCAGGCAGGTTGGCCAGGGCGCCGGCGGCCACGATGCGCAGGCCCTCGTCCGGAGAGGTCAGGAAAGCCGCGACGGGCCCTGTAGCCCGGCCATCCCCCACCAGACCCAGGTTGTGGATGGCCTTGAAGCGCAGGGCCCCGCCAGGGTCCTCGGCATCTCCCAGAGCCAACATCTCCACCAGCAGGTCCACTCCGCTGGGATCGAGGCTGGCCAGCAGGAGGCCCAAGGCCAAACGCACCTCATGGTCCTCCGCGTCCACCTGGTCTGCGGCATCCCGCACACGCTGCGGAAAATCCGTGGTCACGGGCCAAGGCGGCTCTTCGCCATCGTTGGTGGCGCGCTGATTCTCGGAGACCTGCCGCATGAGTCCGAAGAGGGCCTGATCCCGCTCGTTCTTGCCCCCCGCCATGACCGTGCTCAGGTTCTCGGACAGGCTGCTTTCCTCACCGGTGAGTGAGCCGAAGAGGGCGAATACGACAACGATCACTATCACTATCGCGGCAGGCACCACGACCAGGGGCACCCACAGGTTGCCGTAGGGCGTCTGGCCGGCCTCCTCCTCGCCCTCTACGGGGTCGGATATTTGAATTTGGACTTCGCTCATGGAACCTGCACTCCCTGGGAGCGGCCTTTGGCGCACACATGGTAGTGAGGAGGCCGGTGCCAGTAAACGAGTGGCGGATCTCTTTGCTCAGGTGAGCACTTCGGCCTAGACCCGTTCCCATATCGCCCCCCCCTCCCCCTCGTGAGAACCCTACAGGCGCCGGGGAACGGGATAGCGTGCCAAGCGACCCGCAGCCGGCAGGGGGCCCACAAGGGGTCGCACGTAGGCCAGGAAGGCCTCGCTCACGTCATGGGTTCCATCCAGGAACTCTGTCGGCAGATCCTTGGTATGGCGGGCCACAAGCTCCAGATCCACGCAGCCGTAGGCGGGGCGGTAGGAGCCGTCCTCGTCACAGCGCTCGATGATGGCCGACCCGTGGGGGCGCTCCCCGCATACAGCGGTGCGTACCGCGGCATGACCCACGGCACGAGCCTCGGTGGCGTCCTGTTCGGAGACGCATCCGAAGAACGAGCGCTGCAGGTAGCCGAAGGTGTCCGCGCGTACGCGCGTGCCATTACCCAGACCAGCCTTGACGCGTTCGCGCAGGATGTCGCCCAGGGACCCGCTCCCCGAGAGTTGGGCATTGCCGAACGCGTCGATTTCCGCAGGGCGGGAGATCAGCTCTCCGTCCGGGTCGTGGATGCCCTCTGAGGCGGCGATAACACAACGGCCGTGCCGCTCCATCACATCGCTAACGTCTCCGAGAAACGCATCCCACTCGAAGTCAACTTCGGGCAAGTAGATCAGATGCGGGCCCTCTCCTTCCCCGCAACGCGCCAGGGCTGCAGCAGCCGTCAACCAGCCCGCGTTGCGGCCCATGATCACATCAATCTTTACGCCGCCCAGACTGCGGTTGTCCTCGTTGTCTCCAGCAACGGCCTGAGCCACGAACTTGGCCGCCGAACCATAGCCGGGGCAATGGTCCGTTTCGCGCAGATCGTTGTCGATGGTCTTGGGCACGTGGAATAGCCGCAGGTCGTAGCCCGAATCCACCGCCACCTGATTGAGGAGGTGAGCCGTCTCGGCTGAGTCGTTCCCACCGATGTAGAAGAAGTAGCGCACATCGTGAGCCTTCATGACCTCCAGCAGACGTTCGCAATCTTCCAGGGTGGGCTTGTGGCGAACGGATCCAAGGGCGGCACAGGGAGTCTCGGCCACCCGCTGTAGAACACGTGGCTCCTCCAGGCCCAGGTTCACGAGCCTCTCGTCCATGATCCCCTCGATTCCGTTCAGGGCTCCGTAGACGTTTTGGATTTCCTCGCTGGCGAGGCACTCTTCCACCAGGCCGACGAGGCTCTGGTTGATGACGGCCGTGGGGCCGCCGGACTGACCGATCAGGGCATTGCCGCGGGGTGGGCGCATGGTGCTGGGAGGGGGCAGGGGGTTGCGGTGGTCCGGCGGCGCTGAGGGCCGGGTGGACTCATGATCGGGTATGGGGGTCGAATGTGGAACCATCCTCTGCGCTCTCCTTCTCCAGTGCGCTTGAAGACCCCGGGGGGGCTGCTATGCTCTGCGGACTCTTCGGCGGGGCGACCAGCTCCGTCGCCCCCTCCGCCGTGCAATCCGGGCCGATCGCCCACCACCGCAACGCGAGGGAGCTGCCAGAGGAGTTCAAATTCCAATGCGCAACGCAGCGCAGTACAAGAGAACCTCGGTGCCCGGGTGGCGGAATTGGTAGACGCGCCAGACTAAGGATCTGGTCCGTGCAAACGGGTGCTGGTTCAACTCCAGTTCCGGGCACCATCTCTCTCTTTTGTACTGAAGCTCACTCGGGGAGTGGAAACACGGTGCGCAGGGAGAGACTGAATGATCGCGGCTCGAGTCGGATGAGAGCCAGGAATGCGGTACAGCTCATGCTGTATGCGATCTGGCGCTGCTTGTCGCGCACCAAGTCGGGAATGCGCTGCTTGATGAAGCTCGTGCGATACTCGGTCAGAATGGGGTCCACGGCCGCATTGAGCTTGTCACGCTGATCGCGTGTCAACTGACCGCGCCCACGACCCGGGAACAGTTGAGGGATCAACTTGTTCTCTTCTTCTGCGCGCTTGCGGCCCCAATCGATGCCCGTGGCCGCATGTTCCCGAGCCCAGTCTTCGGCCTGGCTCTCCAAGGTCTTGCGAGCTCGCTGAGGGTCCATCCAGACCAGCATGTTGGCGCTCGGCACCGTATCGCTCAGAAGCTCAAGGAACTCGGGCCGACTAGAGAGTCGTGGATGTTCCCGGCCGCCGATGGTGGTGGTCTTGTAGATGTCCATCAGCATCTTGTACCTGTTCGAGATAATGAACTGATCGTGGGTGTTGATCGTCGCGATGACACCCGTACCTGGAACGAAACGGGACCAGAACTCGCGCAGGTCAAAGTTGTTGACCTTGTGCTTGTAGTAGCCGTTCTCCCCGTTACGCCCCTCCAAACCGAAGTAGGTCGGCGACTGGCCTATCAGCTCACGTAGCTCGATCAGCTTGTCCTCATCGGAATACCAGGTGACGAGGGCCACGGCGAACACGGGCTGGCCGTCATTGGGTGGGCCCACGTACTCCCTGCGGCCGGTCGCCGGGTTCAACTTCTCCTCCAGGGGGTAGTCGTTCTCTCGCACGATGAGGGCCAGGCGGTTGTGCAGAGAGACCGCCAGGTGGTTGCGAACCGCGTCCAGATCGGAGAAGCGCCCGGTCGAGCGGAAGGCGTCCGCCAGATTGCTCTTCATGGCGGGATCGACGGAGTCCAGCACCTCCTCCAGGAGAGTTGCGATGGGGCCTTCCAGGTAGGCGAAGAGGGCCGCATCCTCGGGAGCGCTGATGGCGATCTTCTCCAACACCTTCTCGTGGCCGAAGCCCCCGTCACGCCCGTAGATGCGCCGCTGGGCGGCAGTGATCTCCTCAGAGGAGAACGTGCCGTGCAGGTCCACGTTGACCCCATCGTCAAACCCGACCACCCCCATCACCTTCCGGCAGGCGGGGACCTGGAACACGCGACCAAGGAAAGCCGTGAGGAAGCGTTCCGACGATGTGTCGGGCAAGGGCCCCTCCTGCTTCAGGTTGTCCAAGAGGGCGCGCAGGTCCAGCAGCACCTCAAGCTCGTTGCCCTTCGCGGATCGGCTGCGCACGGTCTCGATGCGGTCGCCGTAGTCGGCGGAGAGATAGAGAGAGTTCTCACCACTCGCCCGTTCGAGTTCGACCGCCGCACGCACGAGGCTCGCCTCACTTCCCAGCACACCCACGTCCAAGACACGCGCGATGTACAGGTCCTGGCTGAGCTGGCCGCCAGCGAGGTGCAAGATGCCTTCCTCTTCGGTCACCACAATGCCCGATGCATCGAGTCCTATCAGGCCCGGGTAATTCAGCGCACCGAGCGCCGCCTTGCCTATCCAGTTCAATCGCCCGTAGACGGCCCAATCCGCTTGTTCTATGGACTGCCCCTTGAAGCGTCCCGCGAGAGCTAGATCCGAACCACCGAAGACGTCCAGCGGCGAGTACCCGAGGGGAATCTGCTCCAGCGCCTCGTCCAACTGGGCCAGCAACTGTTCGACGCCGTTGTCGTCCAGCCAGGCCCCGTAGGCCGACGTGGACTCGAGCTCCATCCAGGCCTCGGTACGTTCGATGCGATTCGCGGCAGCGAGTCGCGGGAACTCACCGAAGTCCTCCTCAAGCCCCGACTTCGCCACGAAGAAATCCACATCCCGGGGCACCAGGGCCGAGACGTCGAACTCCCAGGCGTCCTCGTGGGGCGGGAACAGAAAGGTCGAGAAGGTGAAGTACCCGACAAAGGCGAACAGCCCCAGCAGTATGGCCAGGATCTTGAACCAGCGGCGCTTGAAGAACATGTCGTGCGGAAACGGGGGAGGCGTGAAGGTCTGCGGGGAGGTTGGAAGATTGGACCCGTGGGCGACAGGGAGAGCCCTGGAAAAAGGTGCTGGAGGGTGGCTTGGTCGGATGGGACGACCGGGCAGGGTGGCTCTTCCTGCCAGGGTGGGATTGGTTCGGAGCCGTCTTTGGGGCAGCTTGGAGCAAGCCAGGGCCGTACACTGCGCTCCATGCAGTCCAATCCCCGCGCCTCCAACCTCGCTGGATCGGCCACCCTGGCCCTGGACGCCCGTGCCAAGGAGCTCATCCGCTC
>PBIX01000078.1 GCA_002720975.1 Planctomycetota bacterium
CGGCCACAGCTGAACGCGGCCGCCCTGCGGCGTCCTCGACTCGCAGGTGCAGGTCGGACACGCTGGAGACAACCAAGGTGTGCTCAAGGGGAGCGGAGCCTTGCCATTCCCACTCCCCATGCAAGCCTGGATTGCGGGTACAGAGTACGCCGCTCAAGGTGCGAGGAATGAGGACCTGTCCTGAGTCATCGCTCTTGCAGGGCGCCCCCTTGCTACGGATGAAGGTGCGCCGGGCCCGCCCATCATCCCACTGCCTCTCCCAACCACGCACCTGGGTACGGTCCAAGAAGACCAGAGAAACACCAGGGAACGAGGTGCCATCAGGGTGCGTTACATGCACCCTGGTTTGAGAGTTCTCCGCCACGCGCTGGCCACTCGGCTTCCCGTCCTCGGCCCGACCGTGCACCTGCTCAAGACCTGCGCTGGCATCCGGCGGCAGGCTGAGCTCGCTAGCATCCGCCTGCTCCCCGTCAGCTTCCTGCCAGTCCGAGCGCGGGCCTGGTGAATCCTCCGATCCCACCTGCAGAGCCAAGAACCCCACGCCCACGAGAGCCAGGAGGAGCAGGAGTAGCAGGGCGGACTTGTGCATGGGCTTTCTTGGCGGCTCCGGGGGACTCCGGGTCAGGAGTCCTTGAGTTTCTCGCGGTAGAGCTCGAGGGGGAAGTACGGTCGAAACAAGGTTGCGTGAGACCCGGGTGACACTTCTATCTGACCCGGCTGATCCTCCAGATGCAGGATCTGGATGCCGTCCCTGGATACCTCACGATAGGCACGCCAGCGCACCTCGTACACACCGAGGGCCGGGACGATGCACTCCACCTCCTCTCCCTCCAGGATGACCTCGCCCGTCTCCTCCAGGATGCTCCTCCCCCGCCGCGTGGCACGTTCAAAGCGAGGGTCGGACTCCAGGGCACCCAAACGCAGAGCCAGACTCACCCCGTCGTCTGCGGGGCGCACGTTCTCGGGCAAGGCGATGCGCACGGGATAGCCCTCGCGCAGCTGCAGGGGGCGGCTGAAACTCACCCCAGGGACCTCCAGCACCCGAGCGTCGCTGGCGATGACGGCCACGTCTATCCACTCGGAGGAGGATGTGACCACATGCGGCGAGGGCCCCCGCACCCAACTTGTGTAGACATCCGGACCGTCGTCCTCTCTTGCCTTGCGCCAGAAGAGCATGACGTCGGTGGCGGGTTCACCAAAGGGCCCAAACACTTCGAAGGTGAACAGGTGCATGGCCCCGCGCAGATCCACATCCAGACGTGTGACACGCCCTTGGGGCTCCATCGGAACTTCTTCGATGGTGTGTACCGGCGCCTCGCTCTGTCCCAGGACGAACGTCAAGCGCACGTCGCCCGGAGGCAGGTCCATGACTGAGAAGTCCCCCCGCGCGCTGAGGGGAAAGGCGAGCGACATGGTGCTGAACCCCTCCATGATCTCCACCTTCAACACGAGCGAGCGGGGATCAACCCCGTCGTCGAGTCGAACCTGACCTTGAAGGATCCGACCGGCCTCGGGGGCGGGCAGCGGGGCTGGCACCTCTCCTGATGGGTCACCTGTCCGGTACCCAGTCACCTGGAAGGGGATGAAGAACAGCACCAGGAACGTGACGCCGGCCAAGAGCAGGAACACCAACACACCCGCCCGTCCCAGCGACTGTTGTGTGTAGCTCTGCTGCATCGCCGTGTGTTCATCCTCCCGCCACACCGGTCAGGAGGGCTCCCTGGGCAGGGTACGGGATCTGAGGTAGTTCATGGTGGACGCGTGCACGCGCTCAATGAGGGTCTGGGGCGCGACACGCTCCTGCTCCAGGTCATCCAGGTTGGCCAGGCACCAGGGGCACTCCATCTGGGACAGATGGAACTCCACGAACGACTTGGGCCCCTCATCAAGGCTCCCGTTGAGGTGCCGCGCCAACCAGTGACGCGCGGGGCAGGAGGCATGGGATGCAGCCCACTCGTCCGAGACGAGCAGGATCTCCTTGCCTCCAACGGCCCCCTCCTCCTCGGACAGAATCTCCAGCAGTCCGCGATCGGCAACACCTTGCCCCGCGAGAGCGCGCATGCGCGCCAGCGCCCTGAACTTGATGCCCGCCACGGCTCTCTCCCCTGACAACCCCATGCGCTCCCAGGTATCGCGGTTCCGCCAGCCGCCCAGAAACAGGGCCTCGATCACCATCAAGCGCTTGAACTCCCCCAGACCCCATGTCTCCTGCACCCAATCCCGCAACACCTGAACGAGCAGGGTGCGCGTGCGCGTGCGCAGATCGCGCTCCCCAACAATGATTCCGGGACTGGCCGCCTCGACGGCCATCTGGTCGAGGGGATTCACCCCGTCGGCTCCGTCAGCGGATTGAGAGGCAGTGGCGTCCCGTCGGCGACGCAGGTGGTCGATAGTGCGGTTGCGACAGATTCCAAATAGGTACTGCTCAAGGGTGTAGACCCTGTCGAAGCTGCTGATTCCGCGTACCGCACCCAGGAATATCTCCTGCAGTACATCCTCGCGAGCCTGTTGATCGGCAATCCGGCGCGCCACATACGCATACAAGCGCCCGGCAAACTGACGCTCGACCTCTGCCCACGCGTCATCCTCCAGGGCCTGGAGACGATCGATTTCAAGGGACGAGGGCTTCAAGAAGCTCCCCATGCGTCCATGAGACTCAGGCCCATGCCGATGGCTATGAATCCCACGAGGGCCATGACCAACATAAACGCGGCAAGCCCCATAGCCCTGCGGCCGACCCCGCTAGGCCTGCGCAAGAGTGCATCGCCCAGCCCGGTGTAGGCCATCGGAAGGGCTCGCATGAGCAGGGTCACCATGGCCACAAGGACCTCCATGGATACGATCACGCTGCTGAGGATGGTACCCAGGGTGCCACCCTCCACATGCGGGGGGACGGGGATGGTGGGTGTGATCGGCCCATGGGCCGGGGCAGCAAACTCCAGGGGCGTGGGCAGCTCAAGCCGAATGCCGATCTCCGACACGGGTCGCGAGGACGCTTGAACGCTTTGGGCGGCACGCGCCTCGGCTAGCGCCACAGCGGTCAACTCACCCGAGGAAGCGGGACGCGGGGCAACGGCTTCATCCACCGGACCCAGGCGAACGGACTCGCCCTGGCGCGCTGTCTGGCCCAGAGCTTCGAGCAGGGCACCCACATCCTGGAAACGATCGTCCGGTTCCAGCCGCAGGCAGCGCTTCACAACCGGCATCACCTTCTCAGGGAATCCTGCGGGGAATACGGGCGCTGCATCGTCTTCGCGAAGCACCAGGGTCCCGCTCTCGCTGGACGTGTAGGGCGGACTTCCGACCAAGGACTCGAAGAGGATGACCCCCAGGGAATACACGTCGGCCCGATGGTCGGCACGGCTACGCAACACCTCCGGAGCCATGTAGTGGGGCGTCCCTCGCCCAAAGGAGAGCGTCATGCGCCCATCGGTGAGCAGCTTCGAGAGGCCGTAGTCCCCCACCCTCGCCACCTCACCCTTGAGAAAGATGTTGCTGGGCTTGAGATCAAAGTGCACCAGGCGGCGATCGTGCAAGGCCAGCACACCGCGGCAGGCCTGGGTGAAGATCAGCAACGCATCATCCTCCTCCAGAGGCCCGCCCGCAAGGCGACGGCTGAGGGTCTCCTCTCCCGCATAGCCCATGATCAGATAGGGCACCCCCATGACGGTGCCCATGTCTTCGATGGTCACGAGGTTGGGATGGTCGATGGCGGCGAAGTGACCGACCTGGGAGAGTTCGCGCTCCACGACCTCGCGCTGGGCGTCATCCTCCAACTTCAGGAACTTGATGGCGAAGGACTTGCCGATGGACTGCTTGCGGGCCTTGTAGACGTCCCCGAAGGCCCCGCCGCCGAGGCGATTCTGGATCTCGTAGCCCGGGATGAAGTCGGGCTTGCGAAAGGTGTTGTAGAAGGCCTCCCAGTCCATGGTGTTGATTTGGGCTCGCGCTTCAGGCCGGGCCGCTGTCGATTGTAGGGTGGCTGCCGGGTGAGAGGCAGAGGGCACACGGGGACGCAGTCGAATCCGGGTCCCCCAGGTGTATCTCCACGCGCTCGCAGGGTGGGAAGGGCCCTGCCCAGTGGGTCTCAAGTTCGCCTCCCGGGACCCGCAGGCCCTCCGCACACCGCAGGTGCAGAGTGAGCCCACCTTCCTCCTCCTCCACGGTCAACTCCACATGGGATTCGGGTGTCATGCCCTTCCAGAGCAGGTGACAGTCGGGAGTGCAGCCCATGCGCACACTCCCTCCCGCACCGGGTGGAACCAACAGAACCCGCCGGGCCCCTTCCGCATCGAGGCTGCCGGAGAGCTCCAGTACGCCAGCCGCGCTGGCGGTACCGGGTTGGGTGAGGCGTACCCCCCCTCCGGACCCGATGGGTACTTCTGCGTCCTGCCCCAGGTCCGGGTCGCCCGGACCGCCCGGACCGCGTATGCACCAGCGGGCACCACCGTGGAAGGACTCCTCCAGGGTGAACTCCAGCACGTGCTCGCCGAGATCTCCCCACAGGGGAATGTCCGCCCCAGCGTCAGTTGCATGCCCCAACCTCAGGTTCGTTCCAACGACCAGCATGGCTTCACCGCCCTCATCCAGGGCGAGTTGGGCGCGGGAGGAATGGGAGCGCGACTCCATGGGCCTAACCTTGTCGGGACGATTCTCTGTCTTGCGATTTGGATCCCGCACACGCGGAACCCGAAGAAAACTAGTGGGTCACGACCACACCGCCACCCTGATCCCTGGCACTGACGAAGGCCTCCCGGGCGCTGTGGTACAGGTCTTCGCGGCGGTCGATGTCGGGCGAGGGGTAGTGGGCGATGCCAACCGAGATGCACATGGGGTCGCCGACCAGGTCGGTCAGCCCACGCTCCTCGGCCATCTGAGCCACACGGTGGGCCATGATCGAAGCGCCGTCCACGCCCGTGCCGGGCAGGAGGAACAGAAACGAGCTCTCATCGAAGCGACCCAGGATGTCCGTGTCGCGCGAGGAAGCGAGGAAGATACCCGCCAACTCCTTCAATGCGGCGTCCGCCGCCTGCCCCTCAAAGCCCAACATCACACAGGCAAGAGGATCGCTGAAACGCCGCGCACGCTTGAACTCCTCGTCGAGCTTGTAGTTGAGGAAGGCGTAATTGAACAAGCCCGTGCCCTCATCGATGATGGCCGTGATCAGGCCTTGGTTGGGCTCTCCGGTTCGGAGGTCCGTGAGCAGAGCCGAGGGAAACTCAAGGTCATCCGCGGCGGGCGCACCATCGCTGCGATTGGAAGAGGGCAACGCCGGTGCGGGGGAGGTGTGGTTCGCCAGCGCATCGACGAGGCTGCCGCGGGTCAGGGGCCGATTCAGTACTCCCGTCGCCCCGCAGAAACGAGCGATGGGCTCAGCCAGGTCGTTCTCCAGATCCACTACCAGGAAGGTGCGGCAGCGGGTGTGACCCGTGAGGCGCCTACATAGCTCATAGGAGTTCTGACCGCCCACCCAGGCGTCGATCAGCAGCAGATCCCCGGGGCAGGGAGGGCTCCCGAGCAAGCGCTCTGCATCCTGTACGTGGTCCAGCTCCCAGCCCTCCATGGAAGAGAGGGCTGTCTCTGCGGAAGCGAGAAGAGAGTCGTCCTTGGTCAGGATGCGAAGGGTGCGGAGTCCGTCTCCCATAACTGGGGTCCTTAGTCGAATGCTGAGGTGAAGCGTCCGAGGCGCAATGCGTGGCTCAGACGGAAAATGGAACTGTCTTGTCAGCCCTTGGGGGAGGGCTCACCTACTACCAGTCTGCACCCTCTGGGGCTGTGAGTCACGCAGGAATACCCTTGGAACTCCCAAGGCAACCTCAGGACAGGTGCCAGATCGGGGTAGAGGCCTAGCTGTGGAGATCCTCCAGCCAGGCGTCGTCCATCTCGTAGTTGGCATAGACATTCTGGACGTCGTCGTTCTCCTCGAGCTCGTCGATCAGCTTGATCACCTTGGCCGCCTCGTCCTTGCTTTGGACGGCCACCGAGGTCTGGGGGATGTAGCCCGTCTCCGCAGAGAGGAGGGCAGCGCCCGCCCCTTCCAGCCCCTGCTTCAGAGCGAGGAAATCCACCGCCGGGCCCAGAACCATGGCCACCTCCCCGTCCACCTCAACATCTTCGGCACCGGCCTCCAAGGCGAGGTCCATCAACGTCTCCTCGTCGAGGGGCGTACCCTCTTCCCCGCCCGTCATGTCCACGGCCAGGATCGAGCGGAAATCAAAGAGGAACGAGACCGATCCCGAAGAGCCCAGGTTGCCGCCGCCGTGCTCCAGGGTGTACTTGACGTCCGGTGCCGTGCGGTTGCGATTGTCGGTGAGGCAGCAGATCAAGAGCGCGATGCCACCCGGTGCGTAGCCTTCGTAGATCAGCTCTTCAAAGTCCGCGCCGCCCTTTTCGCCCGAGCCCTTCTTGATGGCACGCTCAATGTTGTCCTTGGGCATGTTGGCCGCTTTGGCCTTCTCAACGGCATACTTCAGCTTCAGGTTGGTCTCGACGTCCGCGCCCCCCTGGCGCGCAGCGGAGATCACGTTCCGGGCGAGCTTACTGAAGATCTTGGCGCGCTTGGCATCCACCGCGTTCTTGCGGTGCTTGATGTTGGCAGAGTGTGAGTGGCCAGCCATGGTCGTCATCCTCGGGGGCTCAAGGCCCCTTCTTCATGATGGACTCGAAGAGGGTATTCCACCCAAGGGACCAGGCCCAGGGTGAAAGCTCCCCCGTGAGTTCCGCGCAATCGAAGCGGAGACTTAGCGCTTGGAGAACTGGAAGCCACGGCGCGCACCTCGGCGACCGTACTTCTTGCGTTCCTTGGCACGCGCGTCCCGAGTCAGGAGCCCGTTCTCACGCAGGATATCGAAGGTTGCGGGATTGATGGTCTTGAGCGCGCGTGAGATCCCCAGAGAGACCGCTTCGGACTGACCCGTGAGGCCCCCACCCTTTACGTTGCAGAACACGTCGTAGGTGGTCTCGGACTCCGTGGCTACGAGGGGCGAGCGCGCGGCGATAGCGGCCTGCATGGTCGGGAAGAACTCTTCCATGCTGCGACCATTGACGATGAAGCCGCCGGAGCCGGGCTTCAGGCGCACACGGGCGATTGACTTCTTACGTCGGCCGAGGCCCCAGGTCCAAGGATTGTTGACTGCCATGATTTCAGTATCGAGGGATGCTTGTGGGTGTACTTCTTGGAAGAAACGAGCCGCTAGAGTTCCGTGACCTTCACCGGCTGCTGAGCCGTGTGGGGGTGATCGGCGCCGGTGTAGACCTTGAGACGCTTGAGCATGGAGTGGCCGAGGCGCGTCTTGGGCAGCATGCGCCGCACGGCCAGGGTGACGATGTCCTCGGGGCGACGCTCGGCCACCTCTTCGATCTTGACCTCACGGAGTCCGCCGATGTAGCCGGTGTAGTGCGGGTAGATCTTCGTGTCGGCCTTGGTCCCGGAGAGCCGGGGCTTGGTGCAGTGGATCACGACGACGTGGGCACCACCATTCTCTGACGGCGTATAGGTCGGGCGGTCCTTGCCCATGAGGTTGCGGGCGATGGCCGCGGCCATACGGCCGAGGGTGTGTTCGCGTGCGTCGTAGAGCAACCAGCGCTCTTCGGTATCCTGTGCGCGGACGTGGGTAGTGGTCATCGTTCTTCGCCCATCAAGGGCGCTGGCGGGGAGTGGACTCCACCGCCGAAGGCTGTCGCAAACCCGCGGGAGGGGTTTGTGGAATCGGGAGTCTCAAGAATTGGGGCCCAAGAGATTAGTGTCCCGACGACGGGCCAGCAATGCCCCGGGGGCGGTTCCCAAGGTCCCGGGCACCTTTTTTTTGAGCCTGCCAGCCAAACTAGGGGGTCCAGGCCACCCAGCGCAACCAGACGTCCTCCCTCGCAACCCGTGGCGGGCCCGCCCAGGCACCACCTGCCATGTGTGCCACCAGAACCGTCTTGCCCATGGGTAGGCCCGCCGAAAGCCAACCGGGAAGAACGGGAGGGGCACCCGTGGACGGCCCCTCGGGAGGGGCACCGGGCAGAGGCTCACCCACCCCCCAGGCTCCGTGGAACAACCAGGAGCCGTCCTCGGAGCGGGTCCAGACCCTGTCCATGGCCCCCCATGCATTCAGCTCGGGCCCACAGCGACGAGTCTGCGGATCCAGATTCGAGAGCGCCGTCAGGGTCCCGTTGTCCAACTGAGCCTCCTGGGAGTGCCCCCACTCTCCCAAGGCCACCTCCCAGCGCAAGCGACCGGGTTGCGTGCCCTCCATGCGCAGACAGTCCTCGGCTTCCATGCCCAGGGGCCCCGCCGCACTGCGGGCCAACAGCCACTGCGTCCCCATCCCGTCCGCGGTCCCCAAACCCTCCATGACGCGCACGCGGGTGGCAACGCGATCCCCTTGAGCGCCAACGAGCCACATACTCCCGCAACCCAGAGCGCAAGCCAGGAGGAACGCAGTCCGTGGTGATGAGCGCAACCCGATCACGAGCAACACCGTCGCCAGCGCCAAAGCCAACGAAGAAAGTGTCGCCCGAATCTGTCCCGGCTTGACGGGGGGCCTCGTTCGCTGACGCAACCGAGGCGAGTAGCCCTCCCATTCCAGCCGACGCTCGTCACCGTTCACCCAGCCGACAAAGACGGCGCGCCCCTGCTTGGGGTGTACCTGGATACGCGGGGCCTGCTCGTCCAGGGCACGCGCAGGCAGGGGCACGATCAGCTCTCGGCTCTCCCCGGCCGCCAGCCCCAATTCAACCCGTGTCTGCCCCGCACTACCCATCTCCAAGAGCACACTCTGCAGGGGACCGCGCAGCTCAAGACGTCCGAACTCCAAGAGGTCTCCGCCGGCTCCCGAGTGCGAGTGGGCAGCCGTGGTGGCGATCAGGACAAGAGCACAGGATGCGATCCAAAGCGAGCGTTGGAGGAGCATCATGCGGACTCCTCTTCTGCGCCCGCGGGTTCGCGGTCCGTCGCGGCCGCCTCTTCGTTCTCTTCGTTCTCTTCAGGGGATTGCACGGGCGGACTGGCCAGCAGCACGAGCCCCACGGCGAGAGCCGCGGGCAGGATCGGCCACTCAAAGTCCAGAGCGAGGGCACGCCCATGGGCCCACTCCAGCGGTGACAGTGAGGCATAGGCGGCCCAACCCTGTACAGCTCCTCCCGTCGCTCCATCCCAACCCGCCACGGCCTGCATTGCGGGAGCCAGCAGTACACACGTCAGCCAGCCCCAGCCGTAACGCAGCGCACCCCGATCCGAGCGGCCGGAACGCTGGGCCGCGACCTGCAGCAGGAGTGCCAGGAGCGCGCCGCAGGTAAGGGTCAGGCAGAGGTCCCCAGCGGGAAAGCCCGCGGCCTGGTCCAGAGCACCCGCCAGACACAAGAGCGGCCCCATGATCGCCAAGGACAGCCCGACCCGCGTGAAGAGGCCGGTCATCTGAATGGGGCGCCCTTCCGGGCCACTGGCACGCACGACCCGGGGTACGCCGGCCAGGGTGATCCAGATCAGCAGCATGCAAGCCGAACGCGGCAACCCCGCCAAGGCCTCCAAGCCCAGAGTGGGGCCGGCCAGAATGGCGAAGCAAAGCAGCCAGCCGATGGTTGCGGTTACCACCTGGGGGTCCTCCGGCCGAGCTCTGGAGTAGTCGGGCTCATTTGTGGTACTCGGGCTCGTCGAAGCGCACGTCCACTGCATCGAAGCCCCGTTCGAGAGCCTGGCTCACGTGCTTCCACTTGATCTCCACGGGCAACTCCCCCGGCCCCGCCTCACAGGGGGCGCGTCCAAAGTGAATGAGCCGACCGTGCGCCTTATCCCCCACGGCTTCCAACTCCAATCGTGCGCCTCCCGGGAGTCCATCAAAGGCCATCTCACTGGTGGCATCGATCAATATTCGCCCCAGACGCGTACGCTTCGAGCCGTCGAGGTGCGCATGCAGGGAGTGGGCAATGTCGAGAGCCGCCAGCACCGCCCCCCCCTGTAGCTCGCCCCCCACCTGCGGGGCGTCGGCTCCACCGTCATCGAAACCTGCCAGCATGGGGAGGAAGTACGCCTCATCATCAGAGCCCACCCGGTGAGGCACGTTGGCCGCCCCCGGCAGAAGCACACCGCGCACGTTCTTGTCATCGGTGATCATGGCCACCGGATAGTACTTGGATCCCCGGTGCACGCAGGCGATGGGTTGGTGCAGACGCAGGGAGATGTCGAGTCCGTCGGGCCAGATGAACCGCGCGGACCCGACCTCTGCTACGAAGGGCAGCTGTTCGATCATCGAGCACAAGCCCTCCAGAGCTCCTCGATCGTCTGCCCGCACCCGGCCTTGCTTGGCCAACGCCCCTCGCAAATCCTCGGACCATTGGGGCAGGGCCCCGGGGCATTCCCTGAAGAAGGCGCTGCGCGTCAGGTCCACCCACGCCCCAGTCCGCGAACGGGCCTCGCTCTCCGTCGTGCGCCAGACCCAGACGGCTCCCGCCAGGACTATGGCCAGGGGAATCCAGACGGGGACCGAGCCCGACTCCCTGGCAGGGCTTGCAGCGGTCCGCACCAATACGGTTTGGCGCGACGGCGCAGGAGCGTGAGCTTGAGGTCCCATCCCGGAGAGGTAGCTCCCGCGAGGGACAAGCCACTGCGCGGAGAGACCGTCCCGTCAGTTACGGGCCGTTACCAGACGCGTTTCCTTCATACCTTCCTCATTCACCAGACGGGAACCCCCGGAGCCTCCCGACAGGCGGCGGGTAGCCTCTTCGATGAACAGGTCCAGGGAGGTCTGGATCTCGACCACCTGATCCCGTGAGAGGGCGATGGTCTTGCCGGCCCCCTGGGAGTGCAGCTCGTGACCCAACAGACGGGAGACGACTTTGATGTGAGCGAGGTGGCGGTGGAGTTGGTTGCCTTGCTTGCTGTCCATGGTGTGTGATTCTGAGCTTCGGTGGAGGTGGATTCGTCGGACGCGCCGAGAGTCGCGGGTGGGCTTGGTGGCACCCCCCCTCAGCCTTCTCGGGCTCGGTGGCGGGGCACCAAGTAACTTTGATACCCAATTGGGAGGGTCCGGCTCAAGAACTGACTTGTGAAGTCCCCTGGGATTGCCAATCCTCCCCATCCCATGCCTCAAGACCCATCCAGCAATTCTGGCGACACACCCTTCGGGTTTCTCCCCGCGGAGCCCTCGCCCCCTGAGAAGGGGGAGCGCCTGAGCGAGTGGAAGGGATACCAGCTTCTGCCCTTCCAGATCCAGGCCGTGGAGGCGGTGCGCAAGGGCCGCAATGTTCTGGTGGCAGCGCCTACGGGATCGGGCAAGACCCTGGTGGCCGAGTACGCCATCGAGGACGCGGTGCAGCGCGGCAAGCGTTGCATCTACACCTCTCCGATCAAGGCCCTCTCCAACCAGAAGTACAGGGATTTCCGAGACGACCCGGAGGTGGACGTCGGGCTCATGACCGGAGACGTCACGATCCACCCCCAGGGCCGGGTGCTCATCATGACCACCGAGATCCTGCGCAACGCGATCTTCGAGAACCCCAGTCTCCTGGACGACGTGGGCTTCGTTGTCTTCGACGAGATCCACTTCATGGACGACAGGGAGCGCGGAACGGTCTGGGAGGAGAGCCTGATCTTCCTGCCCGAGAGCGTGCGTCTGATCTGCCTCTCGGCCACGGTGAGCAACGTGGAGCAGCTGGGGTCCTGGCTGAGCGAGATCCGCACGCAGCCCATGGAGGTCGTGCGCGAATCCCGGCGACCGGTGCCCCTGGCCCACTACTGCTGGACGGAGCGCAACGGCACCTTTATTCCCGGCAAGCTCAAGGGCATCCGCAACCGCGCGCAATCAGCAAAGGCAGCAGGGGGTAACCGCAGGGGTGGACGACGTGGGAGCCGCGGTCGACGGGGACGGCGCGGTGGCGGAGGCTTCAGCGCACCCCCCGATCCGACGCCCCTGTTCGATGAGTTGATCGCCGAGAAAGAGATGCCCGCGCTGGTCTTCTCCTTCTCGCGCAAGGACTGCGAGCGTCTGGCTCGACGGAACGAGCACCGCCAGCTGCTCTCCCCCGAAGAGACCAAGGCCATGGAGGCGCTCCAGCTGGAGCTGGTCCATCTCTTTCAGATGCCCGAACGCACCCTGCGTGGAGAGATCTTCGCCCTGGCCCGGGGCGGTGTGGGCTACCACCACGCAGGTATGCTGCCGGTCTTCAAGGAGATGGTGGAGCGCATGTTCACCGCGGGTCTCCTGAAGATGCTCTTCACCACCGAGACCTTCGCGCTCGGGATCAACATGCCCGCGCGCTCGGTGGTCTTCAACGCCCTGCGCAAGTTCGATGGGGTGTCCTTCGACTACCTGCGGACCCGAGACTTCCTGCAGATGGCCGGGCGCGCCGGGCGGCAGGGGATCGACACCAAGGGCCAGGTCTACTGCGTGCTGGGCGACCGGGACCTGCTCGAGGCTCCCCTCGAGCGGCTCTTCGCCGGCAAGCCGGAGGCGGTCACCAGCCGCTTCAACCTCTCCTACTCCTCGATCCTGCATCTGGTGGAACGGGTCGGGCGCGAGTACCTGCACGAAGCCTGGGAGCGGTCCTTCCACTGCTACCAGGGGCGCGAAGGCAATGAGAAAGCCCGCAAGAGGCAGCGCAGGGACCAGCGCCGCTCCATCGACCGCTACCTCGCGCTGCTCGACGAGCTGGAGTACCTGGACGGGGACTCGCTGACTCCCCGGGGCCGGGTGGCCTGCACCTTGAACGGCTACGAGCTGCAGATGAGCGAGCTCCTCTTCCGCGGCACCCTCGAGAACCTGAATCCCAAGGCCCTGGCCACGGTGCTGGTGGGCCTGGTCTATGAGGAGCGCCGGCGGCACGACCCGCCACGGGTGCCCGAGCGTATGTATGGGGCCCTGCGCCGCTCCGTCTCAGGGGTGGTCAGGGAGATCAACGGGCTGGAGGCGCGCCTGGGTATCGACCCGCCCGTCAAGCGCCCGGACTGGGGCCTGACGCCTGCCGTGCAGCGGTGGTACGAGGGGGCGGATCTGGAGGAGCTGGAGGAGCTGGGCGGCTCGACCTCCGGGGACATCTGCCGGGTCTTGCGCATGAGCGTCCAGCTCATGCGCAATGTGAGACGGGCCGTGGGTCCCGAATCAGACCTCTCAGACCTGCTCCAGGACGCTGTCACGGCCCTCAACCGGGACGAAATCGACGCCCGCAAGCAATTGGAGCTGGGGTAGGGGGCCAATTACCCGGTTGCCGGGGGCAACAGGGGGGGTAGGCGATTGCACAGGCCCGTGACTCCGGTACAATCGGCAGATAGGGTCTGCCCGGGAAACGCTCCGGACACCTCTTCTCCCCCCACCCCGCAGACCCCCAACGCATGCTCCTGTCCTTCACCCTCGCGGTACTGCCCGCGATCGGGCCCGCGCCCGTACACCCCCTGACCAGTGCTGCAGCTGAAAGAGCTCCGCATGGTGTGGTTGCCGGCCAGGACAGCGGCAAGGAGTCCTCGACGAGTGCACTCGTTGGTGACGACACCAAGACGTTGGTTCGCCTGACCACCTCGGACAGGGTGCACCTGGCGGCCAACTACTATCCGCCGCGCTCGAAGACAAAGCGCGCCCCGGCCATCATCCTGCTCCACGATGCCGGCGGTCAGCGCAAGGGCCTGCAGCCCATGGCCGAGTACCTGAACAAGAAGGGCTTTGCCATCCTGCTACTGGACCTGCGCAGCCACGGTGATAGCGCAACCGAAAAAATGGACTGGTCCAAGCTGGACGAGCGCGGCCGCAGCACTCAGTGGGCCTTCGCCAGTCGGGACATGGCCGCCGCGGCCAAGTTCCTGAGAGGACAGAAGGGTGTCCATACGGCCAACCTGACCGTGATCGGGCTTGGAGCGGGTTCAAGCCTGGCCCTGCGCCACGCGCAGGACGACGAAAACGTACGCGCCACCGTGCTGCTCAATCCGCCGCAGAAGGCGTTGGGCCTCAAGATGGCAAACGCCCTGGTAGACCTGGGTGGTTTGCCCACCCTGATCGTGAGCCCCAAGGAGTGCCGCGAGGACCACTCCGGCCTCCAGAGCCAGTGCCACGAGGAGAACGACGGTCTCAAGTACGTGGATCTGCAGAGCCTCAAGTCCAGCGCCAAAGACATGCTGGCGGACAAGCGTCTGAACAACGGCGTCTACACGTGGCTCAAGGCCAACGTGCTGTCCTCGAAGGAGTAGAGCCTCAGGGGAAGTGGCGGCGAGTCCGTCCGGTCGGACCCCCAGAACGGGAATAGGACGTTCTCGTGCTTTGATCGGACACCCGGAATTGGTCCAATCGGTCTACCTCCCGAAGGTAGCTGACATTGACCAACCCTCCCCAGGAACCGCAACACCCCTCGTCTTCGGCTCCTGACTTGGGGGCTCCTGACCTGGGAGACGAAGAGCGCTCATGGTTGTTCGCCGAGGGGGACGCGAACCCGGACGGGGAGCCGTCGGGCGAGGACCTCAAGACCTGGGAGCTACCCAGCATGCCCCCGCGCAGCAGGGCGCTGGGGACCGTGGATGAGCGCGTGGAGAGCATCCAGGAGGCTGTGCGACGCATCTTCGGGTTTGACGGTCTGCACCCGATCCAGGAGCAGGCCGTGCGGGCCACCCTGGAAGGCAAGGACAGCCTGGTGGTCCTCCCCACGGGCGGCGGCAAGAGCCTGTGCTTCCAAGCCCCGGCCCTGACCGAACCAGGCCTGGCTCTGGTGGTCAGCCCCCTGATCGCCCTGATGAAGGACCAGATCGACGGGCTCAACGCCAGCGGCGTCCCGGCCCGCATGTGGACCAGCGCCCAGAGCAGTGAGGACATCCGCGCCGTTCAGCGGGAACTGGATGACGGCCAGCTGAGCTTGCTCTACGTCTCCCCCGAACGCCTGGCAGCACCCGGGTTCCTGGAGCGGGTGATACGTGCCGGAGCCTGGATGGTGGCCGTGGACGAGGCACACTGCATCAGCCACTGGGGCCACGACTTCAGACCCGAGTACCGCATGCTGGGTGAGCTGAAGGCGCGCCATCCCGACCTGATCGTGACGGCTCTGACAGCCACGGCTACACCCCGCGTACAGGCGGACATCGTGAGCGCGCTGGGCCTGCACCTGCCCCTGGAGTTGGTAGCCAGCTGCGACAGACCCAACCTCACCTACCGCGCCCTGCCCCGCACCGATCTGGTGGGTCAGTGCATGCAGGTCATCGACCGCCACCCGCTCCAAGCGGGCATCATCTACTGCCTGCGGCGCAAGGACACCGAGTCCCTGGCCCGCAAGCTGGCCGGAAACGGAGTGCGCTGCATGCCCTACCACGCGGGCCTCACGAGCCAGCAGCGCCACAAGGCCCAGGACTCCTTCCTCTCCGAAGGAACGGATGTGATCGTGGCCACGGTGGCCTTCGGCATGGGCATCGATCGACCCGACGTGCGCTTTGTGATCCACGCCAGCCTGCCCAAGGGCATTGAGCAGTACAGCCAGGAGACGGGCCGCGCCGGGCGCGATGGCTTGAGCGCAGAGTGCGTCATGCTGTATTCGGGTGCCGACTACCACCTCTGGCGCAGCATCCTGGAGCGCAGCGCTCGCGAGGGCGCTGAAGAGGGGCTGGAGGGCATGGATCAGTTTCTTGCGACCGCCCTGGATCGTCTCTCGGAGCTTTGGACCCTGGCCGGGCGTGCCACATGCCGTCACCGGGCATTGGTGGAGCACTTTGGCCAAACCTGGGAGAGCGAGGACTGCGGTGCGTGCGATGTGTGCCTGGGGGAGCTGGAGGAGGTCTCCGATGCCACCGTCGTCGCCCAGAAGATCCTCTCGTGCGTTGTGCGCTGCGACCAACGGTACGGCGCCGCCCATGTCAGCGACGTCCTGCGCGGGGCGGACACCGCGCGCATACGCGAGCGGGGACACGACTCCCTCAGTACCTACGGGCTACTGAAGGATCAACCGGGGCGCGGGATCCGCTCTTGGATCGATCAACTCCTGGGCCTGGGGCATCTTGCCCTGGCGCGCGGGGACTACCCCACCCTCTCCCTGACCGAATCCGGTGCGGGGGTCCTGCGCGGGGAGACCGACGTCAGCCTGTTTCTGCCGCGACTTCCCAAGGGAACCAGACGCAAGACCTCCCCCCTGGCCAGCGCCACCGAGAAGGGGGGCCCCGAGCCCGATCCCAAGCTGTTTGAACACCTGCGCAGCCTGCGCCGGAAGCTGGCCAGGGAACGTGGTGTTCCCCCCTATATCCTCTTCAACGACCGCACGCTGGCCCTCATGGCCGCCCACCGACCCAGCACAAGAGAGGACCTCCTGGCTCTGAAGGGGGTGGGAGAGCGCAAAGCGACGGACCCCGGCCCCCTGTTCCTGGAAGCGATCGCCGGTTTCGCTGGGACAGCAGTCCCCATTCTGGATGAAGAGTCCGCTGCTGAAGCAGGGGCCGGCAACCCATAGGGATGCCCCACTCCTGGACTGCCAGGGGCCTTTTCACTGCGACAGGCTCAATCTGATATCCCAGCCGCGATTGCACCTTTTACGAAGTTGCATTTCGGAATAGAGCTACAGATGAGCCCTTCAGGGCGACCGATAGGAGGACTGACCCACCCCGGGTCCCCCACCGTGGCGCCATCGCCGGCATGAGCCGGCACGCTCGGCGGGGACCGCACACCACCCGCCTATACAGTCATGCGCGCCTCCCACTCCCTTCGCTTCGCCCAGTCCTGCCTGCCCCTGGTCCTTGTCTGCTCCGTGATGTCCCCGGAAACGAGGGCCCACGAGAAACAGACATCGGACCTCAGCGCACCCTGCCTGGTGCATTGGCAGCGCAAGACCTTTGAGCCGGGTCAGTGGCCCGTCGAGTTGCCGGCAGCGGGCCAGTCTCTCATCTCTTCCTGGCGCGGCTGGGCCCAGGAGATGGGGTATCGGATGGACTTCGATCCGGACATGCGCGTCATGAGCCTCTCAAGCACGGCCCACAATCGCTCGGTCTGCAAGGAAGACAAGCTGGTCGAGCGCACGCTCAGAGCATTCGACCGCCGCCTGCAGGCTCCAAGTTCGCGGCCCGGGGGCTCCGATGATGGACTGATCGAAGAACGCGTGGAGGCGCCCGTGACTCTCTTGCGCCTGAACAACCGCGCGGACTATCTGACCGTGCTCGATTTCCTGAGCGTCACGCGTCCGGAACTGCGCACCTGGGCGCAGGACATGGAGTCCCAGTCCGGGTTCATCCTGGCCGAGCCCCTGTGCGCAGCCTGGATCGAGAACGGTGTCGAGCAGGACGGTTACCGCCCGGGCAACGAGATGGTCCACCGGCTCGCATCGGCCCTTTGCCAGTCACGCTTCGGAATAGTCCCCCACTGGCTCGAACGGGGAGTGGCATGGGACGTGGAGTTCGAGGTCCAACACTCCATCCACTGCTTCCCAGACCGTGATGGAGACATCGACAACGACCAGCACAAGCAATGGGAGCAGGACCTCAAGGACCTGTGGCGCAATCGCACGAATGCCTCCCTGGCCCTTGAAGACATGGCCATCTGGCAGCCCGGTACCTACAACGAAACCTGCGCGGGCATGTCCTGGGCACTGGTACGTTTCCTTCAGGAGTACCGCGAGGACTCTCTGTCCCCGATCCTGTACGACCTGGGTGTCTATCAGGCGAAACAGACCCGGGAGTCGAACTCCGCAGGGATGAAGGTCCCCACTCCCGCCACGGTCACGGAGAGCGTCCTGCGCCGCCACACCGGCAACCAGACGCTGGCCGAGGTGACGGAGTTCTTCCAGCGCGGGAATCGCTACTACCCGAGCCGCTGACCCCAGAGGCCCAGCGGGCCTTCCTCGACCCGTTGGGCTAAGATGACGGGGTGCGCCCCTCGCCTCTCTTGTTCCTGGTTGGACTGGCAGCCCTTGTAGCCTGCGGGCTGCTCTGGCTTGGCCACGGCGAGTCGCGTCCCCTCCCAGGCCCAACGCCCGGGCCTCTGGGGCCGTCCACCGGCCCCGAGCAGGCAGCAGAGCCCCAGTCCCCGCTCCTGGCCCCAGATCAACAAGAGGCCGACGCGGGGCCCCAGCGTGCGGAGATTCCCGCCGACCTCTCGGCAGCCGAACAGATCCCTCCCCGCGATACCGTGGGCGACCTCTCCCTCACCTTGCGCGTGCGAGATGACCGGGGCATGCCGGTCGAGTTGATCCTGCTCCACGCCTACCACACACCCGCCCCCCTGGAGGACGGCACTCAACCCGTCACCAGTCATCTGGCCCGCTCAGTGGGTGAGGCTTCTGGGATCTTCGAGGTGACGGGGTTCTGCGAGGGTGAATGGAGAGTGATCCTCAGCGCGCCGGCCTTCGGCTGGCGTCGAGGCCGGGGACGCGAGATGATCACGGTCCTGCTGCCCCACGACCCGGGATTCCTCGACGTCGTCCTGGCACGCCCCGCAACTGTACGAGGCCAGGTTCTGGATGCCGACGGCAAGCCTCTTGCGGGAGTCCGGGTCTTGGCCAACCTCAACGAGAGCGAGCAGTCCGACGAGTACGGGGTGTTCGAATTCTCCTCCCTGGCCTCTGGCTCCGTGACCTTGAGGGCCTCACTGGGGCCGGCAAGAGCGGAGACGGAGCTGAACCTGCTCCCTGGTGCCGAGTTGCGCGACGTGATCATCCGCTTCCCCGCTGCGGGACGCATCGATGGCTGGGTGTTCACGGCCCAGAACGAGGCTGCGGCCGGGATCGACGTCGTGCTCTTGTCGGGTAGGGACAAGCTGGCCAGCACGCGCACGAACGAATTCGGGGAGTTCATCTTCGAGCCGGTGCTGCCTGGCGAATACCTGGTTGGGGCCATCTTCATGGATCTCTCCGAGGATTCGGGCCCTGATTTCTGGGAGAGGCTGCACACCCAGAAGGTGGCCGTCCAAGCAGGGGAGACGACGGAGGTCACGATGCAGATCGTCAAACCCGAGTCCCCGGTACGCATTTTCGGTACCGTCACGATGGCTGGGGAACCCGTGGCCCACGGCCACCTGTACGCCATCTCCGAGGGGGGGCCGGCCCTCGAGAAGGCACGCTATGCCGTCCTCGATGAGAACGGCTCCTATTCCATGGAGCTCGTCTCCCCCGGTCCCGTGGTCTTCTATCAGAAGACCTCCTCGCCGCCCGTTTCGGTAGCAGACGTGCCTCCGGTCGCCGAGTACCGGCACGACATCACGATTCCCACGGGATCCATCACCGCCTTGGTCAAGGGCGGGAAGCCGCCCGTGGTGGTTCTGCTGCACGCAGTCGAGAATCTGCCGGTCGATTGGGAGCGGAGAAGCAGCTCCATTCGCACCACCGACACCCAGGCCACGTTTACCCAGGTCATGCCAGGGCGGTTCGCACTCACTGCCCGTGACGATACCGGGCGGGTGGCCTCCCCCCATGAGGTTGTGCTGGGCGCAGATCAGGAGCAGACCGTGACCCTGGAGTTCACGGCGACGGCCAGCGTGTCGGGCACGCTTGTCGACCCGGAGGGACGGCCGGTCCCCGAGGCGACCGTCGCGGCCCTTGCGGAACACGCGGTCCCGGCCGGCAGCACGCGCACTGACGCACAGGGGCGCTTCACGCTGGGAGATCTTGCGCCGGGCAAGACCACCATACTTGCGAGCAAGGGTCAGCAGTGCTGCACACACGCCTGCCGCCTGGAGGAAGGCTCAGCGGCCGATGTTGAGCTCGTGATGGTCGAGGGGGGGAGCGTACTCGTCCAGGTCGTCGACAGCGCGGGCCGGGCCCAGGGTGCCAACGTGCGACTCCTGGATGCAGCTCAGCGAGAGTACGTGCCGCTGTCCACATCTGATTCCTACTCCTCCAGCGCCAAGAACCTGGCGGAGGTGCAGCTCTCCAGGTCCAGCTTCGACGCCCTGCCCCCCGGCCGCTATACCATCCGAGCGAGAACCCTGGTGGCGGGCAACGTGGCTGAGGGCAGCGTCCTGATCGAAGCGGGTGAACGCAAGATCAAGACGCTCATCGCCGACTAGGCCCGTGCGCGCTCGCGCAGGTACTCGAGCAGGCTGGTCATGTCCTCGGGCAGGGGAGCCTCGAAGCTCACCTCCTGGCCCGATCCAGGATGGTTCAGGACGAGGCTCGCCGCGTGAAGAGCCTGGCGACCCATGGAGGGTGCGTCCTCAGGAAGTGGGACGGGCAGCGCACCGGGGTGTCGGTACACACGGTCCCCCACGATCGGGTGTCCGAGGTGCGTCAGGTGAACGCGCAGTTGATGGGTACGCCCGGTCTTGGGGTGAGCGGCGACAAAGGAGAACCCACTCAAGCGCTCTCGTACCTCGACCAGGGTGGACGCCTCGCGACCCTCTCCCTCATCCGTGACGCGATAGCGGTCTCGACGCCGAGTGTCGATCCCGATGGGCTCACGCACCCACTCGTTGTCAAAGCGCGGCTCGCCGTGACACAAGGCGAGGTAGGTCTTGTGCACACGCCGCTCCTTGAATTGCAGCTTGAGGTTCTCAAGCGCCTCGGGGGTACGACCCAAGACCATCACTCCACTGGTCAAGCGATCCAGGCGATGGACAATGCCCGCACGCCCTTCGCCCTGCACCTCGGGCAGCTCGCCGAAGCGCTCCTGGGCCAGGTCTGCCACCGTGCCCCCGGCAACTCTATCCGTGGGGTGCACCAGCAGTCCGGCGGGTTTGTGGATCACGATCAGGTGCTCATCGTCATGCAGGACGTCGAGGGTCCGAATGGGGCGCCCGGCGGGAGTGGTGGCCACCTCGGCCTCGGGTGCCTCGACGAGGATTTCCTGCCCACCCTTCAGGCGCAGACCCGGCCGCGCCGCACGCTCTTCGTCCACCCGCACCCGGCCGGCCTTGATCAGGGTCTGGATACGCGACCTGGAGATGCCGCCCAGGCACTCCACAAGGAGCAGATCGAGGCGCTTGCCTTCCGATTCGGAGGCAACCCGGAAGGACTGGGTTTCGGAGAGGGGCTTCATGATTGCTTGCTCGGGCTGAGGGCTTGGGATGATAGGGTAAACCACTCTGTTTCCCCCACCCCCGGCTTG
Source organism: Planctomycetota bacterium (assembly GCA_002720975.1). Lineage (GTDB taxonomy): Bacteria > Planctomycetota > UBA1135 > UBA1135. Next base: position 20,966 of record PBIX01000078.1, read on the forward strand.
CTGCAAGTCCCCGGTCCGCTCCCCGCTCCGCCGCAACCATGCACACCACCGCGAAGAAGGTACTCCTCGTCGATGACGAAATCGGCACGCTTGAGGTGATGGGCACGCTCCTTGAGGCCCAGGGCTTCAGCGTGGGTTTCGCCGCCTCGTCAAGCGATGCCAGGCGGCAGTTGGAATCCACCCCCTTCGATGCGGTCGTCAGCGACGTGATGTTTGACGGTCACCCGGAGGGCACCCAGATCCTGGCCATGACACGGGAGGTGCGACCCGAGGCCATCGTGATCCTGATGACCGGGTATCCACAGATCGACGGGGCCGTGGCCGCCATCAAGGACGGGGCAGTGGACTACCTGCAGAAGCCGGTGGACTCCTCGGTCCTGGGCGCCACCATCCACCGCGCCCTGCGTGAACGCGACCTGCGGGGCCAGCAGGAGGAGTTCACGTTCCAGAGCATGGTGGACATCCTCTCGGACCTGGTCTCCCAGACCATCGAACGCGTGGACCCCTACACCGCAGGTCACGGAGAGCGCACGCGCAAGTACTGCCGTGAGATAGCCAGCGGCCTGGGCCTTGATCGGGTCACGACCGAGCGCCTGGAGCTGGCCGCCATCGCCCACGACTACGGGAAGATCTACCTGGACGACCTGGGCTTCCTCACCAAGAAGGGGCCCCTGACTTCAGCGGAGTACAAGGAGGTTCAGCGCCACCCCGAGGTAGGCGCTACCAAGCTCGGAGATCATCGCGAGCTGAAGGACGTTTGCCGCTTCGTGGCCGAACACCACGAGCGCTGGGACGGCGCCGGTTATCCCCTGCGCTTGAAGGGCAAGGAGATTTCCGCTGCCGGCCGCATCCTGGGCGTGGTTGAGGTATTCGACTCGTTGACCACCAAGCGCTCCTACAAGAACCCGTGGAGCCTGGACAAGACCATCGACTTCTTCGAGGCCCAGTCCGGAAAGGCCTTCGAGCCCGAGGTCCTCGACACCTTCCTGCGCCAACTCGAGACCCAGGGGGCCGCCTGGCTGAATGCTCCGCAACGGGATCTGGAGGCAGCGGGAATAGCCCCCGCCGCTGACGTGGGAGACGGCGCCCGTCAAGCCTGATCCACGGCCCCCGGAGGGGGTGGTGCAGATGCAGGTCGGTGCCGATCTTGCGCCACACGGGGTGATCGCTATCCTTGTTGCCCCATTGGTTGTGTTACGCGCCCCCCTTGGGCGGGTAGTGAACACCGGATGGCACCAGCCCCCTGCTTCGGAAGGGGTTGGAACCCACTCTCGGCCTCTGCCCCGGCCCTCTCCTAGACCACCTGCGCTGCCTATGCTGCTCCCTCCTACGCTCCTCACCATTGCCCTGTCCGCAACCTCGCTGGTCCACGGTTCGGATCCGGCGGACCTCCAGGGAACAGAGTCCCTGACTCCCCCGGGCCTCTTGGAGTTGAACGGCGGCACAACCGTCGTGGGCTCCACGCCCAAGGAGATCCAGATCCTGGTGGACACGATCCCCGGTGCAGCAAGCGCTCTGCGAGTGCTGGATGCCGAGACACCCCAGCGGCGAATCGCAGTGACCAAGTTCTACTACGGCGTGACAGAGCTCACTCATGAGCAGTACGCCGCCTTTGCACGCGCCACCGGCTACCGTCCCCTTCAGGACTGGGGCGCCAAGGCCATCGAGGCGGGACGCCTGGCTTGGTTCGAAGAGATGAACACGATCAACGAGCAGCGCAGAGCGGAAGGCAAGCCCGTCCTGCGTGAGAAGTTTGATACTGCAGCCTGGTGGGAGGAGAACTGGAAGGACTCGGAGTGGGATGTACCCGACGACATCAAGCTCATGCCGGTCACCCACGTGAACTTCGCCGATGCTGAGGCCTACTGCGCATGGGCTGGAGTGCGACTGCCCACAGAGGAAGAGTACCAGCACGCGGTGCGCGGCTCGGGCAAGGATCCCTACCCCTGGGGAGATGAATGGGAGACAGGCAAGTACTGCGGCACAAGCGAGGTGCGAGGACACGCCAAGCCCTATCAGGTCGCCCACTTCGAGGAGGGCAAGTCCAAGGAGGGTCTCTACGAGTTGTCCGGCAATGTCTGGGAGTGGACCTCGAGCCCCTACATCGCCCCTGAGAAATTCAAGAAGAACACCTACAAGGTAGAAGGCGAGAAGAAGTCGTTCTCGCCGCGCTGGAACGGCAACAAGCGCATCGTGGTCGGAGGTTCCTTCCAGAACCCGCGCTTCGCGGCCCGCTGTACTGTACGCCGCGCAACGCCTCGAGATGAGGTCACCAACGCCATGGGCTTCCGCATCGCGGCCTCGACCGGCCCAGGAATGGACATGGCCCGCTCGCTCTTCAACTCAAAGGTCAAGCACTCCGACTTCAGGCCCGAAGGCGTGACCTACGCCCCGGATCAGGTGATCGCCAAGGATCGCTGGATTGCAGAGACCAATGGCGAGGGTTCCCCGGACAACTATGGGATCATTGGGGACTACCAGTACGTCCTGTTCGTGCCGCTGGCCGAGCTCGAGGAGACCCAGGACGCCAGCTTCCGGCGAGACAGTCTGAGCCTCCTTGCCCCTCTGGGTTTCCTCTGCATCAAGGAGCCCATGCTCCAGCCGGCCCTGGCGCCGGGCAACTACTTCCTGTCCTTCAGAGCCGCGGGCGAGACCCCGGAGCCGAAAGTCGAGGAAGGCGAGGATGACGAGGTACAAGCTGAGCCTGAAACCCCCGTGCTGGATTCCCTCCTTGAGGGCCTCAACCTGGACGTGGACAACCTGCTGCTGGTCGATGCCCAGACAGGGGAGCGAGCTGCTGGGTTCGAGATACCAGGCATGGCATTTGGCAAGGGCGAGCCCGGTGGCAGCTGGTCCAAGATCGTCAAGACGCACAAGGAAGTCGACCCGAACAACCCCAAGAAACAGATCGACGTCTCTGAAGACTGGCTGCGGTGCGACATCCGCATCGGCACGAAGATTCGGCGCCGCTCTCTGATCTTCGGCCTGGAGATGATGCCGGACCCCGCTCACTTCACCAGCAAGTGGCGTAAGTAGGCTCAGGCCCCGACTGACCCACTCTCGCCATGACCACGGTCATCGTCACCCGCAAGAACGGGAAGGTCTGCATCGCTGCCGACTCACTCGCCAAGTACGGCAGCACCATGGAGAGTGCGACCCTGATCGCCAATAGCGACAAGCTCGTGCAGGTGGGCGATGCCTGGCTCGCCCCGACGGGACCGGCGAGCGCGCAGCTGCTCCTCCACAGCTACTTCGCGGACGAGAAACGGGCGCGGGATTTCTCCAGCACCCACGGCATCTTCGAAACCTTCGTGGACATGCAGGGCATCTTGAAGGACGACTACTTCCTGAACCCCAAGGAGGACGAGCGCGATCCCTTTGACTCCCTGCAGATGGAGATCCTGATTGCCTCCCCGGCAGGCATTTTTGGGGTCTACCCCCTGCGCTCCATCCAGGAGTACACGCGCTACTACGCCTTTGGCAGCGGCGCGGAGTACGCCCTGGGCGCCATGCACAACGCCTACGAGGCCTGCCCGGACGCGAGCAGTGTGGCCCAGGCGGGACTGGCAGCGGCCGAGTCGCTGGATGACTCCACCGGCCTGCCCTTCACCCTGGAAGAGATCACTCTGGACCAGGCTTGAGCCGGCGGTAGCGCAAGGCGCTGACGCGGCCCGTGGTCAGGAAGGTGGACAGGCCCAAGGGACGGTTGAGCTGCACCTCGGGACGCAGGCTGAAGTCGTGCGCGGCCAGGGCCAGATCCACGATCAGCTCCTCGTCGAGAAAGCAGCGCAGGCGACCGCCGCCCACCCGGATGCGGATGTGGTAGTCACGCCCGGTCTCAAAGTGCACGAAGCGCCGGGTCGGGTTGCTCGATGCATCCTCGCCGTCCACGCAGGACAGCCCGGTCAGGGTCCCGCCCCACCCTCCCAGGACAAGCGTCGCGTGCTGATCCTGTACAGGGAACGTCAGCCCACAGAAGAAGTCCGACCCCGAAAGACGTGCGGCCGCGCACTCGAGCTCGTAGTCACGAGTGGGGAAGGCTCCGGGATAGGTCACTCCCGTCAGAGGCGAGCCGAAGGGCAGAATGAGCGCCCCGTCCTCGACGTGCACCTCGCCCTCGCCCCCGAATGAGGTTGGCACGAGCGCCCCCAGCCCGCGTCCATCGAAGAGCTGCGTCCATGGCCCGGGACGCAGGTCGTCTTCCGTGAGCGGAACGACGGACGGCTCCGGGGATCCTGCGCAGGCCGCAACGAGTGTCAGGGCAGCTAGCGGCTCGAGCCTCACGCGCCGTAGCGCTCCTCGAGCATGGCCAGGGCAGCGCGCACGCCAAAGGCGTCCCCGCCGACCGGGCGTCCCGCCTGGGCGGAATCCGTCCAGCCCATGGTGTCCACGTGGGCCCAGGCCTGGTCGGTGGAGATGAACTCGCGCAGGAACAGGGCGGCGGTGATGGCGCCCCCCATCCCTGTGGTGCCGATGTTGTTGAGGTCGGCCACGGGGCTGTCGATGAAGCGTCGATAGGGCTCGTGCAGGGGCATGCGCCAGAGTGGATCGGTCACGCTGCGGCCGGCGGCCAGGTAGGCATCAGCCCAGGCGTTGTCGTTGCAGAAGAGCGCGGGCAGCTCCGTGCCCAGGGCCACCCGCGCCGCACCGGTCAGCGTGGCGAAGTCCAGGATCAGGTCGGGGCCCTCGCTATCCGCCTCGGCCAGGGCATCAGCCAGGACGAGTCGGCCCTCCGCATCGGTGTTGCCCACCTCGACGGTCTTGCCCTTGCGCGTGTTGAGCACGTCCAGGGGCCGGAAGGCGTTGCCCGACACGGCGTTCTCGACGCACGGCACGAGCAGGCGCAGGCGCACGGACAGGCCAGCTGCCATCACGGCGTGGGCCAAGGCCAGGGCCGAGGCCGAGCCGCCCATGTCTTTCTTCATCAACTTCATGCCCGCCGAAGGCTTGAGGTCGAGCCCGCCCGAGTCAAACACCACGCCCTTGCCCACCAGGGTGATCTTGGGCGCGTCTTCATCCCCCCAGGTCAGGTCCGCCAGACGGGGGGCGCGGGCCGCGGCCCGGCCCACCGCGTGGATGCAGGGGTAGTTCTGGGTCAGGAGATCTTCACCCTCGATGCAGGTGAACTGCGCTCCGTGCCGACCGGCCACACCCTCGATGGTGCCCGCCAGCTCAGCGGGGCCCATGTCCTCAGCCGGGGTGTTGACCATGTCGCGTGCCAGGGCCACGGCCTCGGCCTGGCGCGTCACGGCCTCGCGGTCGGCGCCCTCGGGCCAAGCACAGCACGGCAGGTCCGTCTCGGCGGCCTTGTAGCGCGTGAACCGGTAGCAGGCCAGGGCCCAACCCAGAGCCGCGCGGGTGGCCTGGTCCGGATCCACTTCCTGGATCTGGAACACGGCTGGTGGCGAAGAGACCGGCAGGGTCGGGACCAGGGCCGCCCAGTCCCACAAGGTGGCCTCGTCCGGCACACCGAAGAGAACCCGCTCCACGCCTCCCCCCGTACCCGGCATGACCAGACTCTGGCCCGGCTTGCCCTCGAAGCCGTGGGATGCGGCCCAGGCGCGGGCCTCGGGCGCGGAGCCCAGCTTCGAGTCGAGAGTATCGGGGGTGACCGGCGAGACCGGGATGAGGCGTAGGTCGGCCTGGGCCGCATCGACAAAGGTATCGAGGATCATTGAAGAGGAGTAAGGGACGGGTCAGGCAGCATCAGACGCTCGGGCGAGTGATGCGGCGGAAGCACCAGATGACAAAGACTGCAGCGATGCACGTGACGACCGGGACAGGATCGGTGAACTGCAGGGCCGCCAGGATTGCCAACCCCACACCCATCAGGGCCTCGCCGGCGATGACGCCCGAGGAAAAGAGCACGCCGCTATGCAATATGGAGTCGTGTTCCTTCTTGTCCGCTCGGCGCGTGGCCAAGTGCGCGATGATACCGCCCAAGAGAATGGGAGTGGCCAGCCCGAAGGGCAGGTACATACCCACCGCCACAGGCATCAGATGCAGGCGAAATCCCGAACCCTTGGACTTCAAGGTTCCGTCGATGATCAGGATCACCAATCCCACGCCCG
>PBIX01000079.1 GCA_002720975.1 Planctomycetota bacterium
GAATCGGTGTCGGAATCCTCGTCTTCATCGACCCGGGTGGGGTTCCCGCTATCCCCATCTATCACAGAATCGGTGTCGGCGTCCTCATTTTCCTCGACTGGGCTGGGGGTGACGGCACGAGGTTCCGCGAAGTCGCTCCCGTCTGCCAGTAGGAGAACGAGCAGGGACTCCCCGTGCTCTTCGAGGGCGTATTCCAGGGCTGACACAGCCTCAGCCCAGCGGCCTGCCTTGCCCGCCGAGAGCCCGGCGAGGAGGACCTTGGAGGCGGCGGCTTCCTGGATGATACTTGCGCGGATGAGGCCTGAGTCGCCCTCATCGCCGGCGCGGTCAGCCCACTCCATGGCTGTGGCGAAGCTGCGTGTGACGTCCGCTTCCGCATTCTTGGAGAGCGATGCCCCGAAAGGGTCGTCACCGTCGAGAAAACCCTCTAGGTAGCCCAGGGTGTGGCTGATGGAGACCAGCATGAGCGCGGAGGAGATGTTCTGCAGTTCGGTCGCGGTCCAGGGTTGTTCAAGGCGGCTGGTGAACAGGTTCTCGAAGGCACGAGGATTGTCCTTCCAGGCAGACCAGGGGGTGTGCCGAGGGGCGCCGTCGATCATGAGTCGTAGGCCTGACGCATCGGCTCCGGCAGCCTGGAGCGAGCCGCGACCATCAGTGGGATCCAGGATTGAGTGACGCTTCCAGCGACCCTGCTCCCAAGCATCTACCAGACCCTGCAGGGCCATCTGTCCCGCTTCGACTCTGCCCTTGATTGGAGCCAGGGTGGCGCGCGCTGCGGGGCTTGTGAGACTCTCGTGCAGTTCGTTCAGGTGCTCGGCGCAACCGCCCAGGTTCAGATTGCGAAGCATGGTTCGCAGCGAGCTCGAAGACCCTACACCCTTGGCTATGGCCAGCCGGTCGGCACGCGAGCGCCGGGAGAGGTACTCGGATTCCAGGTTGCCGAGCTGGCCATGCTTGACCCGCGCTTCCTCTCCCAGAGCCAGGAGTTCGCGGGCGGTGTCCAGCATGCCCGTGCTCGTGTCTCCAGTGAGGGGGGGCAGATCCGTCAAGGGGAGGATGTCGGCCAGCGTGAGCTTCACCCCCTCAAAGTCGCCAGCCTCTTCGAACTTCTGGGCCTCCGCCAGGCGTTGCTGGGCCCAGTCCAGAGCTTCGCGCAAGACCTGATGCTGCAAGGCGCAGCGAGCCGCCGTGAATTCTCCGTCGTCGCTCCAGTCTTCCTGACCGGGGACGGCCAGGAGCGCGCGCAGAGCCCGTCCGGGAGCGGGTCGGGTGTCGGCTGCGTCGGTGGGTTGGGTCGCCAACTTCATGGCGTCCAAGAGTGTCTGTCGGCGGCGGTCCACCTCGCGATTGGCTTCGGTCTCGGCCGCTAGCCTGGCCTCAAGTTGATCCGCCTCCTGGCCTGCGCGGTTGGCGGCATCCGTCCCGAGGAACCGCTTGGCAAGAGAGCGAAGCTTCGTGATACGTTCCTCGTCGGTGATGCTCAGGTCACGCAGCTTGAGGAGCTCGTTTTCCGCCGCGAGCTCGACCAACTGTTCGTTCCGATCTCCGGCCTGCCCAGGCTCCTCCGTGGGAGGGGTGCCCGGGTCGGGACCAGGCGGGTCAGTGGGTGTCTCCGTGGGGTTGGGAGTGGGGGCCTGTCCGGAAAGAGGGTCGGGTGCCTTGGGTTCTGGATTGACGGGGGTGTCACTGTTTCCAAGTACCAACTTGGCCACCAGCGCAAGTACAGCAACGACCAGCAGGACCTGCCAGGCGGGTGTCTTCTTGGACGAACTGCGCGGCACCACCTTGACGGGCGGGGCCCCCTGCCGCTCCAGGAGTCGATCGATCTCTCGCAGCAGGATGGCGGCTGAGGGCGGGCGCTCCTCGGGTCGCTTGGCCAGGAGGCGTGCGATCAGGTCGTTGACTCCATCGGGAACGTCGGGCTCGAACTCACGCAGGTCGGGTGCGTCCTCATGCAGAACCTGTCGCAGGATCTCTTTGCTACTGTCGCCCTCGAAGGGCGTGTGCCCGGAGATGATGCGATAAGCCGTGGCACCCAGGGAGTAGAGGTCGCTGCGGGCATCGGCACGGCTGCCACGCACCACCTCGGGGGCGATGAAGTGGGGGGTACCGAAGATCTTGCCTCCGCCGGTGACCTCCTCCTGCTCCACACTGCCGGCCAGACCCAGGTCCGCGATCTTGACCAGCCCCGCCTCGGTGCACATCAGGTTGGCGGGTTTGATGTCGCGGTGCACGATGCCTTTGGATTCGGCGTACTCCAGACCGCGGGCCGCATCGCGCAGGATCGTCAGGGCCTCCTGCCAGGGCACGGGGCCAAGTTCAGCGAGGCGTGACTCCAGGCAGCCACCCCCCATGAATTCCATGGTCAGGAAGTGGTGTCCACCGGCCTCGCCGACGTCGTGCACGGTCACCACGTTGGGGTGGGCCAGGGCCGCCGCGGCGCGGGCCTCGGCCTGGAACTGGTCCACGAAAGCACCATCGGCCTCAAGCCCGGCGGAGAGCACTTTGATGGCCACGCGTCGGTCCAGGCTCACCTGTGTCGCCAGCCAGACCCGGCCCATGCCACCACGCCCCAGCAGTTTCTCCAGGCGATAGCCGGGGAGGTCAGGGGTTCCTGACGTGGGGAGGGAGGCAGCGGGGGGAGGTGCCGGGGCGTCTGCCTGTGATGGCTGGGTGTCCCCTTGGGGGGCAGGGTCAGCGGGCACCGGTTCCGTGGGCAGGTTGGGATCCTTGACCCGCAGGTGGATAGAGCCGAGGACGATGACGTCGCCGTGCATGAGGCGCACGGTGGTGGCCGGGCGACCGTTGACCAAAGAGCCGTAGTCCGAACCCAGGTCCTTGAGCGCCCAGCCACCACCTCGAATCCGCCCAACGGTGCAGTGCACGGGCGCGATGCCCTGGTCATCCAGGGTCAGGTCAGAACGCTCGGGGTCCGACCCGATGACGAGTTGGCCGTTGGCGGGTAGGGTCACCTCGCGGCCTTCGCCGGTGACTTCGATGATCAGGTTGGCGGTGCTCACAGGGCGCCCTCCGCGGACTCTGCGTACAGGTCGCTTCCGATGCGCAGGCAGGTACTCCCCGCGCTGACGGCGGCTTCCAGGTCCGAGCTCATTCCCATGGAGAGGCCGCAGTTACCTGTTGCGAAGCGGCTGGCGCCATCGGACTCGAGCTGCCGGGCCAGCTGGTTCATGGTGTGGAAGACCGAGTCCGCGCTGCACTCGTCGGTAGGGGCCAAGGGGGCCATCCCCATCAAGCCGAGGACCTGCAGATGGTCGGCCTCGACTGCCAGGGCCAGCGCCTCTTCACATTCGCCGGTCTGCATGCCGTGCTTGGCCTCCTCACCGGTCAGGTTGAGTTGTAGGTAGATCTCGCGCTGCCAGTTCTCTTCGGCGCAGATCCGAGCCAGAGCTGAGGTCAAGGCCATCGAATCCACCGAGTGGACAACTTCCGCCCGCTTCAATACCCGGCGGGCCTTGTTGCGTTGTAGGTGCCCGATGAAGTGCCAGCGCACGTCCGTGTCATCGAGGGCGCTGGCCTTCTCCTCCAGCGACTGAGCGCGATTCTCAGCCAGTTCCCGCTCGCCCAACTCATAGAGGGCTCGGGTCGTGGCCTGATCCACGGCCTTGGTCACCGGCAGCAACTGGATGTCCGTCGGGTCCCTGTCCGCAGCCCTTGCTGCGCGCTCAATGCGCAGGTGAACCGCCTGGCGGTTGGCTTGTAGGGAGCTGAGCAATGGAGTGGGGAGGGTCGAATGGGTGGGCACGGGCAATCGAGCGTGGACGGGGCAGGAGGCAGGTCTCCGACCGTTGGAACCCGATTTCCGGGAGAGAGTATAGGCCCGACTCGGGGAAGTCACCCGGATGGACCAAGAGCTGGGTGCACGAGAGCATGACCCCAGCGGGGATACCCGCGCTGCGGGTATCTCAAGCCATACACCCTCCCGTGTGCAGCCGCGCAAAAAGCGGCACCCTGGGCCTCAGGCCAGCGCGCCCGGGGGGGTCAGGACCAGGGTGTCCTCTGCCAGATCCAGGTGCCAACCACCCGGCAGGGTGTGACGGGTTTGCACCTGGTTCACTAGGTCCTGTTGGAGGATGGCCAGGAGCGTGTGCGAGGGGGGCCTACCGGTACCCTCAGACAGCAGACGCCACAGAGCTCGGCGCTGCAGGGTGTGAGCCAGGTCGAGGCTTCCACGGGCAATCTGGCGGCCTGTCGGGCCGTTGGGGGTCCAGTTCAGATTTGCGGTACGGGTGGCCAGCTCATCTTCCAGGCCCTCTACCGCGCTGGCAAAGGCGCGCAGATTCTCAACGCCCGCGGGGCCGCAGGTGGACTCGATGCGTGGCAGGAGTTGATTGCGGACACGGTTACGGGTGTGGGCGGGGCTGCCATTGCTCGAATCCTCGCGCCATTCAATACCTGCTTCGCGTAGGAGGTGGCGGACCTCTTCCCGCCGCAGGTTGAGCAGCGGGCGGACCACACGCATGGGCTGAGACGTCTCGGACGCCGGGCGGAGGATATTCTCGGCCTTCAGACCAGCCAGTCCGGGCAGGGAGGAGCCTCGCATCCAGCGCAGGAGCAGGGTCTCCAGTGCGTCGTCTTCGTGGTGGCCTGTGAGGATGACGTGACAGCCCGCTCCAATGGCCTCCTCCGCAAGGAGTCCATAGCGCAGCTTGCGTGCGCGCGCCTCGAGGTTTGAAACCTCATCGCCCAGGTCCGCGCGGCGGCGGGCGAAGGGCACGGACAGGCGTGCGCACATCCGGGCGCAGAAGGCGGAATCCTCGCAGGACTCCTTGCCCCGCAGCATGTGGTCCACATGGACGGCCAACACCTTGGGATGGGGACCATCGCCATCCACCGAGCTTTGCATGCGCGCGGCGGCCACAAGATGCAGCAGATAGACGGAGTCGGCACCCCCTGAGAGGGCAAGCACCATGGGTTCCCTGGGGTCCAGTCCGGCGACCTTGGCGAGGGAGTGCCAGCGACGGGCCCAGGCTTCACGCCAAGGGGTTGCGTCGTCGGAATGGCCGGGAGAGGGGGCTCGGTGTGAGGGCAAGGTGCTGAGGGGTTGGGGGCCGTGGGCGGTGGGTGTCAGGGTCCGATACCAACCTCAGCAAGTCATCCCAGCATGATCCTCTGCGACCTGATCGGTGGGCTCTGATATGCGGGATCCCAGGGAGGGAAACCGGGGGACCAGAATCCGGATTCCAGGGCTCCTGGCTACCCTGTCAGTCAACCGAAGAATACGCAGAGTGGGGGGTCTTGCTAGGCCTGAGGCCAGTTGTTTCCATCGGTTCCCGGGAGTATCCTCGCGCCTCGTTTTCGCCGGAAACCTCGGGCCTGAGCCCGTTCTCCAGCCTCCGGCCGCCTGCCAATTCCAACATCCTTGCCCCAGACACCTGTACTGAGGGTCCCCTGGCCACCCGCTGAGGTTCAGGGCCCGACTTCACTACAGCACCCTTACTTTTCCCATGCGCATCGCGATCAACGGCTTCGGCCGCATTGGCCGGAACGTCTTCCGGATCCTCCAGGACACTCCCCGCTGCGAGGTTGTCCACATCAACGACCTCACCGACCCCGCCACCCTGGCACACCTGCTCAAGTACGACTCCGTCCTGGGGCGGTACCCGGGCAAGGTCAAGGTCATGAAAGGGGCCATCTCGGTGGACGGCAAACGGATTCCCATCACGGCTGAGCGCGATCCTTCGAAGTTGCCCCATAAGGCAAACCGTGTGGACTTCGTGGTTGAGGCGACCGGGGTACTCTCCACTCGTGAGGCGTGCACGAAGCACCTGGACGCCGGAGCCAAGAAGGTTCTCTTGACGGTTCCCCCCAAGGACGCCATTGACGCCATGATCGTGATGGGTGTCAACGACAAGGAGCTCAAGGCCAGCGACCGCATCATCTCCAATGCATCCTGTACCACCAACTGTCTGGCGCCCCTGGCCAAGGTCCTGGACGACGCCTTTGGCATCAAGCACGGCCTGATGACCACGGTGCACGCCTACACCAACGACCAGCGCGTGCTGGACCTTCCCCATGGGGATCTGCGGCGTTCGCGCGCGGCAGCCGTCAACATCATCCCCACGAGTACGGGTGCTGCCCGGGCCGTGGGCAAGATCCTGCCGCACCTGGAAGGCAAGCTGGATGGTTGCTCGCTGCGTGTGCCGATCCCCGCGGGTTCGGCTGTGGACCTTGTGGTCACGCTGAAGAAGAAGGCCTCCGTGGCCGACGTGAACAAGGCGCTGGCCGCAGCGTCCAAGCGTGGCCCCCTGAAGGGGATCTTGGCCTACACCGAAGATCCGATCGTCTCTTCGGACATCGTTGGTGATCCCCACAGTTCCATCATCGACGCTGGCGCGACGATGGCAATCGGGGGCAACTCGGTCAAAGTGATCTCCTGGTACGACAACGAGTGCGGCTATTCCAACCGCGTCGTGCAGTTGATGCAGAAGGCCCACAGCCTCAAGTCCAAGGCCTCGCGCAAGTCGGCCAAGAAGCCGGTCAAGCGAAAGCGCTGAGCCTCTCGAGGGCAGCGTTCCGTCCATGGGCACACTGAAGGCACCCAGACTGGAGAGCATGTCGCTGGAGGGCCAGCGTGTGCTCGTTCGGGTGGACTTCAACGTTCCCCTGAACGAGCAGGGTTCTATCCGCGACGACACGCGTATTCGCGCCGCCCTGCCTACCCTGAACCATATTCTGGAGCAGGGTGGGCGTCCCATCTGCCTGTGTCACTTCGGTCGTCCCAAGGGCGAGGTGGTGGAGGCGTTGCGTGTGGATCCCATCGCAACCCGGCTGCAGGAATTGCTCGGGTCCCCGGTACTGAAGTTGGGTGAATCCACGGGCCCCGCCGTCGCGCAGGCCATCGAAGGGGCTGAGCCCGGGACCACGGTGCTCCTTGAGAACGTGCGCTTTCATGCTGGGGAGACTCGGGGCGATGAGGAGTTGGCGAGGGCTTACGCTGCCTTGGGGGATTGTTTCGTGGGAGAGGCCTTCGGGGCCTGCCATCGCGACCACGCCTCCGTCTCCGGTATTCCGAGGTTCCTGCCTTCAGCGGCGGGGCGCCTGCTTGAGAAGGAGATGGATGCATTTGCGCGCGTGCTCGACAATCCCGAGCGTCCGCTGGTTGCGATCCTCGGAGGAGCCAAGGTCTCGGACAAGCTGACTGTGATCGAGCACCTCCTTGAGCGGGTGGACGCCATCCTGGTTGGTGGCGGCATGGCCTACACCTTCCTTCAGTCCCGAGGGATTGAGATTGGGACTTCCCTGGTGGAGCCTGAACAGCTTGAGCTCTGCAGGGTGGCTGAGGCGAAGGCGGCCGAGCGAGGCGTGCAGTTGCTTCTGCCCCTCGACCATGTGGCGGCCGATCGCTTTGCGGCCGATGCGGACACCCAGGTGTGTGGGCCGGGCATTCCCGTGGGTTGGATGGGGCTGGACATCGGTCCGCGCACCATCGAGCTGTACGTGGCTGCCGTGGCGAACGCCAGCACGGTGGTCTGGAATGGGCCCATGGGCGTCTTCGAAATGGAGGCCTTCAGTGCTGGGACCGAGGCCGTGGGACAGGCCTTGGCGGACTGTGGCGGATACACCGTGGTGGGTGGAGGGGATTCCGTGGCTGCTGTGGGCGGCCTGGGCCTGGCGGCAAGCATGTCGCATATATCCACCGGCGGGGGCGCCTCCTTGGAGTTGCTCGAGGGCAAAGCGCTGCCCGGCATCGAGGCCTTGGGCTAGCAGGCTCGAGGTCCACACAGGGGCAGAGGCCTCAGACTGGAGGCTTCCGTGTCCGGGCCCTAGACTAGTGAGTACAACCTGTCCGCCTGAGCCTCTCCCACGCACACCCCATGCACACCCCCCCGATCCAAATCGCGCCTTCGCTCTTGTCCTGTGATTTCGGGCAAATCGCCGCGGAGGTCAAGCGGACTGAAGACGCCGGCGCGGACTGGTTGCACGTGGATGTCATGGATGGCCACTTCGTCCCCAACCTGACCATCGGGCCGCCCCTGGTGAAGGCCATCCACACCGCCGCGAGCATCCCTCTTGATGTGCATCTGATGATCACCAACCCGGCGGAGTTCGCGGGGCCCTATGCCAAGGCCGGTGCGGAAGTGCTCACCTATCACTGGGAGGTGGCGCCGAGCGAGCAGGCCTCGTTGGAGGTCATCGCCGCCTTCCGCGAACAGGGTGTGCCCCAGGTCGGTGTGGCCGTGAACCCCGATACCCCCATTGAGGGCATCGAGCCCCTGTTGGGTAGCGTGGACCTGGTCTTGGTGATGAGTGTCTTCCCCGGGTTCGGTGGGCAGAGTTTCATTGCGGACGTCCTCGACAAGACCCGTTGGTTGCGCAGCGCGGGCTTTGAGGGACACGTGGAGATGGACGGCGGACTCGACCCGGCCACCCTGCCCCTGTGCGCTGAGGCCGGGGCGAATGCGTTGGTGGCGGGCTCGGCCATCTTTGGCCCGCCCGACATGGCCGCCACGATCAGTGAGCTGCGTGCGGCTGCCGAGGCCGCTCTACCCGCGGGAAGCGAAGCCTAGGTATGGGAGAGCCGAAGAAGAAGCCGCGCGGCCGCTTGGCCGGCCTGCGTTTCAAGAAGAAGGACATGCCGGGGGGCTTGTGGCTCAAGTGCCCCTCGTGTGACACGACGATCTATCGCAAGGAGCTGGAGGCCAAGGGGCACACCTGCCCCAGTTGCAGCTTTCACTTCACCGTTCCCGGGCGCGAGCGCGTGGCCATGACCCTGGATCCGGGTACGTGGAATGAGATGTTTGCGGACCTTGAAGCATCGGATCGGTTGGAGTTCACCGATGCTGTGCCCTACTCCGAAAAGATCGCGCGCACTGTGGAGAAGAGCGGTGAGAAGGAGGCGTTGATCTGCGGTACCGGGGATATCCTCGGCCGCCCCGTTGTTCTGGCAGTCCTGGATTTCAAGTTCCTGGGCGGTTCGATGGGGGAGGTCGTGGGCGAAAAGGTCTCGCTGGCCGCGGACGTGGCGCGGGTTCGCAACCTGCCCTTGATCCTGTTCACCAGCTCCGGTGGAGCCCGCATGCATGAGGGCATGCTCTCCCTGATGCAGATGGCCAAGACCTGCTCGGCTCTGGCGGAGTTCAACAGTGCCGGTGGATTCTCTATCTGTGTGCAGACCAATCCGACCACTGGCGGAGTGACCGCTTCTTTTGCGTCCGTGTGTGACCTGACCTTGGCCGAGCCCGGAGCGCTGATCGGGTTCGCTGGCCCGCGGGTCATCAAGACCACCATCAAGCAGGAGTTGCCTCCGGGCTTTCAGCGTGCGGAGTTCCTGCTGGAGAAGGGGCAGGTGGACTCCATCATCGCGCGCGAGGATCTGGTGGGCATGCTGGCCAAGCTGATTGACTTCGGGACAGCCGGCCGGCCCCCGGCGCCGGCACAGGATTGCACGGGGGATGATGTGGAGAGTGGTGACGAGCCGGGCGAAGCCGCGGCGGATGAGGAGGCGGGGTCCGGGTCCGATGAGGAGGTCCAAGCCTCTCCTCCCGCGCCTGAGATGGACTCCGGGGATGCCATCCCCCGCCCAGAACAGGCCTGACGGGTCGATGCGGATGCCTAGTGGCGCCGCAGGTGCAGTACCCAGGAGTCAAACCAACTCGCGGGTGGAAGCCCGCTGATCCGGTTCGATGCCGCCGTGAGCTGATTGGCCCACAGCAGTGGGTAGGTCAGGGTGCCCTTCAGGCGGGTCTCGTTCAGGTGCATCAGCTGGGGAACGGGCCACGTGACCTGGTAGCTCGCCCTGCGCACGACCTCAAAGCCGCGGGATGTCATGCCTTGCTCGACCTCGGCGCCCGTCAGGGCCGACAGCTCTCGCGCAGGAAGCACGGGGCGCTGTCGGCGTCTGGACCGAAACCCTGCCGACTCGCGCTGGATGTCGCCGATGACCAGATCGCCCGTGGGCGCCACGGTGCGCGCGATCCCATCCATCCATGCCTCCGGGTCAGGGGAGAAGCTGATGACTCCCGAGCTGATCACCAGCTCGAAGGGTGCCTGGTCTTGGGTAGGAAAGGGCGGTGCCTCACCGAACCCTGTGCGTCCTTCGAAGGGACCCACGCCCGCAGCGTGGGCATTGCGCGCGGCCTGTTCCACCATGCGCGGGCTGGGGTCGAAGGCGCACAGGGTCGACGGATTCGAAGCCAAGGCTGCTTCGATGCCGCACCAACCCGCCCCACACCCAAAGTCGAGAATGCTCTTGGGGTTCTTCTTGCCTGCGAAGCAGCCCACGTAGCGGCGCATCCAACGGAAGTGCGGGTAGCCCGGTCCGCCGGGCTCGCCGTCCCAGCCCGCTGCGTTCTCGTCAAACTTGGTGACGGTGGCGTCGGGCGACATCAGGTCCGTGCGGCGCCGGGCAACAATCAAAGCTCCGGAGAGTGCGGACTGGCCCACTTGTGTTTGGCGGTCATACTCCATGCGCCGCACAGTCTGGCCATCGAAGCGGTACCAGGCGGGTACGTGCAGCAGGGGCCACAGGGCATTGCGCCAGGCTGCGAGAGTCGTCAAGGGGGGTGGGCCGGGCAGGAAGAGTAGGAGCGTGGAGCCGGGTCCGAGCTCGGCGCCAGCCTGTTGCTGCGCACGGGTTCCCGGCAGCGGGTCCCCATGGGTGCCGCCCAGCTTGTTCCCCACAGTGCCGTCTCCCAGTCGGGACAGGCCGCCGCCATCCAGGCCCAGGTCGGCCAGGGCCGGGGCCAACTCTGCGGGGCCGGGAACCGCGGGGTGATCAGTCGTACTCATCGGTCGGAAGCGTACCGCCTGGGATGCTCAGAGGCCCGGACCTGCTGCTGCAATTCACCTCCGTCGCCGACGCCGGCGGCTGCGCCCCCGACTGGGCTTCGGGGGGCGATCCTCCGGGGCGGGGGTGGTCGGCTGGGCCTCGCGCACGGCCATGGAGACCCCATAGGTGGGCTCCGGGGAAGCGCAGAATACCGAGTGCATGCAGGTGCACTCGAGACCCTGGTTGGGCAGCACAATGCTATCGCCGGGCTCCAGAATGAACGCGTGGCCCGCGTCGGCAAGGAGAGAAGTGAACTCCGGACCGCGACCCACCAGGGGCCCCAGTCGCCCACAGCCCGGCTTGCCCAGCTCTTTGCGCACCCGCCCGAACCGTGCAACCATGCGCTCCAACCATTGGAAGGTCTCCCGATCGGGGAACAGGTCCTCGCGCACCCAGGCCAATTCACCTTCCTGCATGTACTCCACGAACTCGATCACCCGCCGGCTGAGGTCTTCGATGGACAGGGCCACCCAAGCCGTGCGGCCAGCAAGCTGCACGTAGACCACCCCGCGTTGTCCACCCTCGATGGGTTCGCGGAACCCATCGTGGTGCATGAGCGCTCCGCCACCCGGCGCGTTCCAGTAGCCGATGTGTTGCGTGAAGAAGACGGGCCCATCGATCCAGTCCTCAAGGGGTTCAAGCAGCGCTGGCGTGGACTCGATGGTGCGCGTCTCGGGAAGGAGCTGCTGGGCCAGGGACTGAACCCTGCGGTGAGCATCGAGGTCGCGACTGGCGTCATTCTTGCCCTCGGAGCCCGCAGAGAAGCGTACACGCAGCGACCGGTCCTCATCGAAGGTGGACAGGTGCCCGCTCTTGACCCACACGTCCTGGCCCGGTTGGCTCTCCAGGCCGAGGCAGGCGATGTCCCTGGAGGGATCGTAGAGGGGTAGCGGGCCGGTGGCTCTCCAGTGAGGAGGATCGTCCGTGGGACGGTTGGCGATGAACTCAGCCAGGCCCTCGGGTTGTTGCAGGGCTTCGAATAGCGCCAACCGTTCTTGGGCCTGGGCGGGCCAGGCTGCGTCGTGATCCAGGAGTCCGGGCAGGAGAATCGGGCGAGCCCGGTGCCAGCGCTCATCGAAGAGAGCTTCACGCGGGCGACTGAGCCCTGGGGCCTGATCTGCCCGAAGTTCGATCCACTCCCCGTGCCAGATCCCTCGCCGCTGGAGTCGGACCTTCTGTAGGGCGCGTGCGTCGAGCCCGGCGAGATACTCCGGGTCATCCTCCTCCCGGTAGGCGAGCACGGGACGCGCGCCGGGGCAGTGATCCCGGTCGGGCGCGTCGAGCAGCTCGCGCTGGGGTCCTTGGAACTCGGTGGCCATGGGCCAGAGGGTAGGGCAGGAGCCGTTCCCGTGGCAGTAGCTGGGGAACTACAATGGCCGCGAATCATGACGGACTCCCTTCAACCCGACCAGGGCGCCACACGCGCTGGCAGAGGCACCGACACCTGGCGGCTGACCAACCTGGTGCAGGCTCTCGATGAGCCCGAGTCCTCCCTGCGCGAGAGGGCTGCCCATCGCCTGGGGTTCGAGCCCGGGGAGCTGCGCGGGTTTCGGATCGCCAAGCGCTCGGTGGACGCCCGCCGCCGTCGCGCGGACCTGCGCTTTGTGTGTCAGGTGGACGTGGTGGTGGATCAGGGGTCCGAGCGCCCACGGCTGACGCGTCTCCTGAAGAAGGGCACGGTGCGCGAGACGCCCGCCCACGGGTCGTTGGATCTGGTCTCGGTGGATGAGCGTCGGCGGGGCGCGCGAGCGGTGGTGGTGGGAGCGGGCCCCGCCGGGCTCCTGGCCGCCCTGGTGCTGGCGCGCAACGGCGTGCAGGTGGATCTACTCGATCGCGGCCAGAGCGTGGAGGAGCGCTCGAAATCCCTGACGGCTTTCCACCGCCGGGGCGAGCTGGATGGAGACAGCAACCTGCTCTTCGGGGAAGGGGGAGCGGGCACCTACTCCGATGGCAAGCTCTACACCCGGGTGAGCAGCCCCCTTGAGGTGCCCATCCTCGAAGAGCTTGTGGCCTGCGGCGCGCAGGCGGACATCCTCTACGACTCCCGCGCGCACATCGGTACCGACAGGCTGCACACCGTGCTGCCGCGCCTGCGGGCGCGCATGCAGGATGCGGGCGTGCGCTTCCACTATGGCGTGCGGCTGGAGTCTCTGGTGGTGGAGCCGGGTCCACCACGGAGAGTGCGTGCCGTGCATACCCAGGCCGGGGAGCTTCCCTGTGACGGGTTGTTTCTGGCCCTCGGCCACAGTGCCCGGGATACGTGGCAGGCTCTGCACGGGCAGGGCCTGGCCTTTGAACAGAAGCCCTTCCAGTTTGGGGTGCGCGTGGAGCACCCCCAGGAGCTCGTCACCCGAGGCCGCTACGGCGAAGGGGATCCTGCGGGCCTGCTGGGTCCCGCCAGCTACGCGCTGCAGTGTCGTGCCGGGGAGGGGCTGCCGGGTGTGCACTCCTTCTGCATGTGCCCGGGGGGCAAGATCGTGGCCAGCGTGAATGAGCCGGGGTACCTGTGCACCAACGGCATGAGCAACTCCACGCACTCCTCACCCTTCGCCAACGCTGCCCTGGTGACAACGGTGTCGCCCGAGGACTTCGCAGCCCATGGAACCGGTCCCTTCGCAGGGGTGGACTACCAGCGTCACTTTGAGGCGCGGTTCTTCGAGGCAGGGGGGGGTGCCTATGCGGCCCCCGCCCAGCGTGTCCCCGACTTCCTGGCCGGCCGCGCCTCGTCCGGCGAGTTGAAGACGAGCTACACCTTCGGTGCCGTACCGGGTCGGGTCGACGAGCTGCTGCCTCCCGGCAGCCGCGACGCCTTGCGTCGTGGGCTGGCTCGTTTTGAGCAGATGCTGCCCGGTTTTGGCGGGTCGGACGGGATCCTGGTGGGGATTGAATCCCGTAGCTCGGGCCCGGTGCGCTGCCCGCGGGAAGCGGGGAGCCGCGCCGCGGTTGGCTGGGAGGACCTCTTTCCCCTCGGGGAGGGGGCCGGCTACGCAGGGGGCATCATGAGCGCCGCTCTCGACGGGGCCCTGAGCGCACAGACCTGGCTGCGGGGCGCGGTGGCCACCGGTTCGCGTTAGACTGCGTGCGGCACGAGAGTACCACTATGAGCCAATCCCCCGACGAACCCCTCGAAGGTGAAGAGTCCCAGGACCTGACCCGCAACAAGGTCACCACCCGTCGGCTGGGTCTCATGAAGGAGCGCGGCCAGCGTATTGCATGCCTGACTGCCTACGACCAGGTCATGGCGCGACTCTTGGACAAGGCCGGGATCGATCTGATCCTCGTGGGCGACTCGGTGTCGACAGTGGTGCAAGGTCTCGATACGACGGTCACGGTCACCATGGAGCACATGGTCTACCACGCTTCCCTCGTGCGGCGCGGGGTCCAGCGGGCCCTGGTCGTGGGGGACCTACCCTTTATGTCCTACCAGGTGAACTCCGATGAGGCGCTGCGCAACGCCGGGCGCATGGTCAAGGAGGCGGGCGTGGAAGCTGTCAAGTTGGAAGGCGGTGAGAGCGTGTGCGGCACCGTGCAGCGCATCGTGGCCGCCGGGATTCCGGTCATGGGCCACCTGGGCCTGATGCCCCAGTCCATTCACAAGTACGGCACCTACCAGGTGCGCGCGCGTGGAGAGGATGAAGCACAGGAGCTGCGCAAGGATGCCAAGCGTCTCGAAGAGGCCGGTGCCTTCTCCATCGTGCTCGAGAAGGTGCCCAGTGACCTGGCGCGTGAGGTCTCCGATTCGGTCTCCGTGCCCGTGATTGGTATTGGCGCCGGGGAGGGCTGCGATGGGCAGATACTCGTCACCCACGACATGCTGGGTATCTGCACGCGCTTCAGTCCGAGGTTCGTGCGGCGCTACGCCTCCATGGCGGACGACATGGTGGAGGCGTTTGAGCACTATCTTGGTGACGTGCGCTCGGGGGAGTTCCCCACCGAAGACGAGAGCTACTGAGCCTCGTCCGAGCCCTCGCCATCCTTCTGCATGGCTTTCTTGAACAGGGAGCCCAGATTGGTTCCGAGGTTGCCCGCATCGGGCTTGGCCAGCGCCTCCTCGATGACGTCCGCATCGACGGCGTCCTCGGACCCGATGATGGCTCCTCGAGCATCCAGGCGGGAGAGGGCGATGCGGCGGGCGCCGGGGTCCACGCTGACGATGCGTACCGTGACCTCCTCGCCATCCTGAAGGGCGTCACTGGCCCGTCGGATCCTCTCTACTCCGATCTGGGATACGTGGAGTAGGCCCTCAAGCCCAGGCTCCAGCTCAACGAACGCGCCGAAGTCCATCAGGCGCGTGACCTTGCCGGTGACCTGCCTGTCGGCGGGGTAGCGGCTGGGCACCTGATCCCATGGGTCGGGCTCGAGCTGCTTCATCCCCAGCCCGATGCGCTTGCCGCCGTCCTTGATCTCCAGCACCTTCACCTCGACCTCCTGGCCCGGGGCGAGGATATCGGCGGGGTTCTCCACGCGCTTGCGCGAGATGTTCGAGACGTGCATCAGCCCTTCGAGTCCGTTGCCAAGATCCACAAAGGCTCCGAAGGACTCGATGCGCGTGACCTTGCCCTTGAGGACCATGTCAGTGTGGAGCTTGCCGATGCTCTCCTGGAGGGCATGGCTGCGCTCGCCCTCTTCCACCCGACGCCGGGAGAGGACACAGCGCTTGCGGCTGCGATCGAGCTCGATCACCTCGCAGATGAGGGTCTGTCCCATCAGCGTCGAAGGGTCCAGGTCGCGGTTCAGGGAGATCTGGCTTGCGGGCATGAAGGCCTCGTTCTTGCCGATGCGCAGCTCGAGGCCGCCCTGGTTCTGTCCACTGACGCGGGCCTTCACGTGGGAGCCGAGCTCCAGGCTCTCCCATGCAGCGACCTCTTTGGCGGCTCGGATGGAGAGCACCCACAGGTCGTCTTCGCGTCCGCGCATGGCGAACCGCAAGCTGGCACCCACCTCGGGGGGTTCCTCGAACTCGCGCAGGGAGCAGACGCCCTGCATGCGAGGGCCCAGCTCGACGATGACGTCGTCGCCGCTGATTCCCATCACCACGCCGGGCCAGAGCTTGTCGCTGCCCCGACCCGTGGCCGGTGCGGACTCTGCTTCCGCGCCCAGCCCCTGCAGGTCTACGCCGTCCAGGGCTGCGGCGATCTCGCTATCCAGGGGGTCTTCTTGGGGGGTACTCATGGGCCGGGAATTATCCGTGCTGGGGCCCCGGGGCGCTAGGTGCGAGCAACGTCCCGTGTGCTGCTCTGGCAGGTGGGCCACAGGACGATCTCGCCCACGTTGACGTGGGCTGGCCGTGTGACCGCGTAGATCAGGGCATCCGCCACATCCTCCGGGGTCAGAGGCTGCATGCCCTCGTACACCGCCTTGGCCTGGGCCTTGTCACCCCGATAGCGGACCTCTGCGAACTCAGTCTCCACCATGCCCGGATCCAGGGTCGTGAAGCGCACTCCGCGTCCACCCGCATCCAGGCGCAGAGCCTGATAGAGCGCGTGGACCGCGAACTTGCTGGCGTTGTAGACGTTGCCACCGGGGTAGACCTGCCGGCCGGCGACCGAACCCAGGAGCACCATGTCACCGGCCCCGCGCTCGAGCATGCCCGGCAGGACGGCACGGGCGCAGTGCAGCACCCCTTTGACGTTGGTGTCGAGCATCTCATCCCAGTCCGCGGGGTCGCCTTCCTGGAGTGGTCCTGCGCCACGCGCCAGGCCGGCATTCAGCACGGCGATGTCGATGGCTCGATCTGCGAGTGCCGCCTGCACGGCGCTGGGGTCGCGCACATCCAGCTGCACTGTCTCTGAGCCCGGTAGCTCTTCAGCCAGGGCCTGGAGTCGATCGGTTCGCCGAGCGGCCAGGAGAACCTGGGCGCCCGCGGCGTGCAGGGCGCGGGCGCTCGCCGCTCCGATGCCTGCGGACGCTCCCGTCACAAGAGCCAAGGGGTTGTCTGTGAGCTTCATGCGGCCACAGTACGCATGCCCCAATAGCCTGTGCTAGTCTCGTCCTTCAACTCTCCCAACACGATTCTCAACCATGGTCCAGATCGACGTCGTCTATCAGGGTGCATTGCGCACACAAGCAACCCACGGCCCTTCGGGTCAGACCCTGATCACCGATGCGCCGGTGGACAACCAGGGGAAAGGGGAGAGCTTCTCTCCAACGGATCTGGTGGCTACGGCTCTGGCGAGCTGCATCATGACCCTGATGGGTATTGCGGCAGAGAAGCGCGACGTTGACCTGCAAGGGGCCAGCGCCCGGGTCGTGAAGGGGATGGCGAGCGAGGGGCCACGGCGCATTGAACGGCTGGACGTGCAGGTCCGGGTGCCTCTGCAGCTCGACGAAAAGGTGCGGGCGGCCTTGGAGAGGGCCGCGCTGGGATGTCCCGTGCACGCGACCCTGGGGAGCAACGTACAGATGGACGTGTCGTTCGAGTGGGGGGCCCAGCCCGCGGCCTAGCCGGCGGCCTACTTCCCTTCGAGGCGGCGGGCCAGATCACGCACCAGACGGTCGCGGGGGTTCAGCACGAGGGCCTTCCCGATGGCATCCTGCGCGGCCTTCCGCTGACCAGCAGCCTCCCGGGCCCGTGCCATGCCGCGCCAGAGGGCCGGGACCGACGGGGCGAGGGTGGTGGCTCTGTCATAGGCCACGATGGCCGCCCGCGGGTCACCCTTGCGTAGCAGGGCGTTGCCCAGGTTGGCCCAGGCCACAGGGTTGTCGGCGCCCACCTCTGTAGCCCGCTGCAGATGCTCGAGCGCTTCCTCCAAGCGGCCTTCCTTGAGGGCCAGTCCCCCCAGGTTGGTCCAGGGCCGTGAGTAGTCCGGGGCCAACTCGGTGGCACGCTCCCAGGCCCGTTGCGCTCTCCAGGGTTGCTCCTCTTCCAGGGCCGCGTTGCCCAGGGCGTTCCAGGCCTGGGGTGAGCCGGGTTGGTCTTCCAGGACGGCCTCCCAGTAAAGTCGCCGACTGGCATAGGTCTCCGCCTGTAACCAGACCAGGGGCACGGCGGCCAGGGCCAGAACCCAGGGCCAGGGCGTGTGGGGTGCACACCTCGTGTGGATGGCGCGCAGGGACCGGTCCATGGGGATCACGCCCAGGAGCAGGGGCAGGTACAGGAAGCGGGGGCCGAACAGTTCTCCGCTGGGGATGAGTTGTGCGTGCACAAGAAGAGCCAGGGAAGAAAGAACAAGGGAGGCTCCCAGGACAGGTTTGCGGCTGCGTAGCAGCGCGCGCAGGCCCGCCGCACAAGAGCCGGCCAAGGCCACGAGCATGACACCGGCCAATAGGCTGGGTGTCGCCGCGAGGGCCTCGATGCCGGCTTGCGGTGTCGCTGGCCGGAAGGGTGTGAGGAACGTGGTGAGCAGTCGCCACAGCGCGCTGCCTCCCAGGTGCAGTCGTTCGGGAAGAGGCACTCCTGCCAGAGGCGCGTGGGTTGCCGCAGGCATCCACTGCCCCATGGCCAGGTAGCGGAGCCAGGCACAGCCGACGAGTGCCACCAACACACCCAGACCTGCGGCGACCGTGCTGCGTCGCCCCCCGCTGTGCGCGGCGACCAGGGGTAGGATGAGGGCGAAGAGAACCCCATCCTCCTTGCCCAGGATCGAACCCGCCAGGGCCAGCCCTGCGATGCCGGCGGTTCTCCAGGAAGGGCCCGGGCGCAAGAGCCAGGTCGCACCGAGTAGGCCGGGAAGGGCCGAGAGCATGGAGGTCCGACCCGAGATCCAGACGACAGAATCACACAGGGCCGGGTGGAGGGCGAACACTCCAAGACCCAGCCACGCCGCTGCCCCTCTGCCGCGCTCCAAGCCCGCGAGGAAGGAGCCGGCCAAGGCGACCACACACAGGTGGAGGAGAAGGTTTGTGAGATGGTAGCCCCAGGGCTCGAGTCCCCAGAGTCGGTGGTCCCAGCGCAGGCTGAGTGTTGCCAGGGGTCTGAAGTGGCCCGCGCTCCCGGCCGGTTGGTGAGCCCAGTAGTCCTGCTGGAACGCTACGTGCCACGAGACATCACCCTGCACCACGGGGTTGCCCCGCAGGGCTTCCAGGTCGTCCAGGGCAAAGCCGCCGCGCAGGAGCCCAGCACTCCACACCAGACACGTCAGGATCAGCAGTCGGATCAGGGGGCTTTGCGGCACAGGCTGAGCATAGCGCGACCTCGGCCCCTTGGTGCGTTACACTGCGGGCCATGACTCCCAAGAAGTCCAGCAAGAACGAGCCCGACGCCCTGAGCTTCGACGAACGCCTGCAGCGCCTCGAGGAGATTGTCGGGGCTCTGGAGGAGGGTGGCCTTGGTCTGGAATCGTCTATCGAGCGCTATCGGGAGGGCGTCGAGCTGCTCGGCGGCTGCCGTGAACTGCTCGAGGGTTACCGCAGGCAGGTCGAGGAGCTCGGCCAGCAGGTGGAGGGCGAGGTGACACCCTACGCCGGAGATCCTGACGTGGATGGAGACACCACCGAAGAGGCATGAGCTCTCCTGTAGAAGAGCCGTCCCTGGTGGAGTGGCTGGCGCAGACGCGAACCTGGGCGGATGCCCAGATGGAGCAGGCTCTGTCCGAATTGGAGCTCGGTCCTCCGGTTCACCGTGAGGCTCTGCGCTATGCGCTGATGGGTCCTGGCAAGCGGCTCCGCCCTGCACTCGTGCGCCTGATCTGTAATCAGGTGGGCGGCCGGGATGCGGATGCTTCGCCAGCGGCCGTCGCCATCGAGATGCTCCACACCTACAGCCTCGTCCACGACGACCTGCCCTGTATGGACGACGATGACCTGCGCCGTAGTCGGCCCACGGTACACAAGGTGTACGGTGAGGCCGAGGCGGTGCTCGTGGGGGATGGACTGCAGAGCCTTGCCTTCGAGTGGTTGGCGCTTACCGGCCAGTCCATTGAGCAGGTAACCATCCTGGCCCGTGCCGCGGGCCCCGCAGGAATGGTCGGTGGCCAGTCATTGGACCTCGCCGCCACCGGGCGAGGCGACGCCATCGACGCAGACGAAGTGCGCCGCATCCATGCCTCCAAGACTGCGGCGCTGATAGGGGCTGCGGTCGAGTTGGGGGCCGTGGCGGGTGGTGCCAGCACGGATCAGCGAGTTGGCCTGGCACGCTACGGCCGGGGTCTGGGGCTGTGCTTCCAGGCCGTGGACGACCTGCTCGACGTCACCGGGGATGCGGGCACGCTCGGCAAGACTCCCGGCAAGGACGAGGCCGACCAGAAGGCGACCCTGGTGGCGACCCTGGGGCTGGAAGGAGCCCGGGAAGAGGCCCGGTCCCTGGCTCAGGAGACCCGCGAAGCCGCTCAGGACGTGGGCTGTCCCGAAGGGGGATTGGCCCTCGCCTTGGTGGATCATCTGCTCGCTCGAACGCATTAGGGCGCTGCGTTCACAGCCAGACGGGCAGAAGGTCAAGGGCGGACGGGGTATGATGGTGCCCATTCGGCCATGTCCTCTTCTTTCCCCGAGCTCCCCGACGGCACCTATCCGCTCCTGGATCAGGTCCACTCACCTGCAGCGTTGCAGGCTCTGGAGCCTGAGCAGTTGCCCGATCTGTGCGACCAGCTGCGGGCCTTCCTCCTGCATAGCGTGCAGGACACCGGTGGCCACCTGGGTTCCAACCTGGGGGTCGTCGAGCTGACCGTAGCTCTGCACCGGGTGTTCGATTTCAGGCGCGATCGCCTGGTCTGGGATGTGAGCCATCAATGTTATCCGCACAAGATCCTGACGGGCCGCCGGGAGGGGTTCGCTCAGCTGCGGCGCACGGGGGGGGTGTGCGGGTTCACCAATCCGTCTGAGTCGGAGTACGACCTGTTCCACACGGGCCACGCGGGCACTTCCATCTCACTGGGCCTGGGGATGGCGGCTGCAGCGGCCCTCGAGGAGGACCCGCCCCATGTCGTCTCCGTTATCGGAGATGCCAGCCTGGGAGCAGGTGTTGCCTTCGAGGGCCTGAACTATGCGGGCGCCCTGGGCAGCCGCATGCTCGTGGTCCTCAATGACAACGAGTGGTCCATCTCCAAGTCGGTCGGCTCCCTGGCGCGCTATCTCTCGCGGATCCGCTCCACCCGGCTTGTGCAGCGTGCGGGCCAGGAGACCAAGAATCTTATCCACGCCATTCCCTTGCTGGGTCCGCGCTTGGACAAGGCCATCGACGATATCGGCGAGGTCATGCGCCATACCGTCGTGCCCGGCCACGTGTTTGAAGAGCTCGGGGTGACCTACGTTGGACCCATCGATGGGCACGATGTCGACGGTCTCGTGCGGTCCTTGGAGCGCGTGCGTCAGCTGGAGGGAGTGGTCGTGCTGCACTGCCTGACAGAGAAAGGCAAGGGACATCCCAAGGCCCCCGAACATCCGGAGCGGGTCCATGCGGTGGGGCCTTCCATCGTCCCCAAAGCGGACAAGACAGAGGCTTCTTTCGGGGAGGGTGCATAGGCCCCATAGGGGCCGTCTTAAGCCACTTTGTGGCGTGGCACCCTAGCAGCCTACGGCTGCACCCCGGTCGTCTCATCGTAAGGCAACATATGAGCGTCCTGAAGAATGATGAGTCTTAGGAA
>PBIX01000080.1 GCA_002720975.1 Planctomycetota bacterium
AGCCGCTCTCCGCAATCGCCGCGGGCCTCGACGGCAATGGCACACTATTCATCGAGGCGTTGCGCTCCAAGAGAGACGAACGCAGCAAGGGCCTGCAAGCCAAGTTCATTGACGAGCTTGAAAACGCCCTGCAAGTTTCGGGGCACGTCACTGAAGCACCCATGCTTGACGAAGATGAGGTCCAGCGCCGTGTGCTGGTGAGCGACGCGGCCGAGGGGACGGACACGCAGCAAGTCACCGTCCTCGTCAAGCGTTGGTGGGCACATGCCCAGCGCGGCACATCTACGAACGGGTGACCCGCACCTGGTAGGCGCCGATGGTCTTGGGTTTGGCCTTGTCTGAAGGAACCTCAACAAAGACCTCCAGGCTGGCTGGGCCAAAGGGCAGCTCCAGGCCGGAGACTCGGAAGGGGAAGGTGCCGTCCGCGGAACCCTCCGCTGACATGGGCATGTCGATCAGGTTCTCGCCCTCCTCCGAGGTCACTTTCAGTTGAACGCTCAACACCTTGTTGCGCGCCATCGGTTGGACGGCGACCTCGAAGGGCCCCGTGTTCACGACATCGACCTCCCAATGCCCACGGGAGTTGGACGTCCAGCCGGAGTCCTTCGTGTCGATCCTCCAGTCCTGCCGTGTAAGGACCGTGCGCGGTGCCGAGGCATGGCCGAGGTGGATACGCGGGGGCGCATAATTGTCGGGCCGTGTACTCGATACATCGTCGAACCAGGCGTTGTAGGCGCGCTGAAGATCGAGGAGCACCTCGGGGAACTCCTCGGCCAGATCCCGCTGCTCCAGGGGGTCCGCCAACATGTCGTAGAGCTCGAGAGCCTGCTGGGGATTCTGGCCCCCGAATCCACTGGGACACAGAAGCTTCCAGCGCTGGGTGCGCAACATGAAGTGCCTGCCACGCAGGGCTTCATCGCCGCGGTGCGCCTGGATCACGAGTTGGCGGTCAGGCCAGGGCTCCCTGCGCCCTTCAAGTAGAGGCAGGATGCTGCGGCCATCCAGCGCGGCATCCTTGGGCAGGTCCACGTTACAGGCATCCAGGATCGTGGGTAGCACGTCCACGTGGGCACTGATGCGATCGCTACCATGCCCCGCCTCCAATCGTCCGGGCCAGTGGGCAAGTAGGGGCGAACGCACACCTCCTTCGTGTACGTGGGACTTCATCCCACGCATACCCGCCACATAGCGCTGGGTATTGGGACCGTTGTCTACCATGAACAACACCAGGGTGTTGTCGAGGGCGTCCATGTCCTCGAGGGCAGCGAAGAGCTTGCCGACGTTCTGATCGATGTTCTCGATCATGGCGAAGATGCGTGCCAGCTTGTCTGCGTTGTTCTCAGCCGGGATGGGATGCCCCACACTGTCGGGAAAGGCACCCGGTGAGAGGTCCGTCTTCAGGTACTTCTGATAGAGCTCCTCGGGCACGTCTCCGAAGGGTCCATGCGGGGTGTTGGTCGCCACATAGGCGAAGAACGGCTGGTCGGCCGCCTTGCGCTCGCGCATGAAGTCGATGGCCGCGTCGAAGTACACGTCCGTGCAGTAACCGGAGGTGGAAACCGCCTCGCCATTCCTGAAGAGCACGGCGTCGGTGTAGTCCGCCTCTGCCCCGATCGGGTCGCTGGGTTGGCCGATTCCACCACCGCGATGTACGAGTGACTCGCCAAAGCCCTGATCCATGGCTCGCATGGGATAGCAATCCCCCAGGTGCCACTTGCCGAAGATCCCCGTGCCCCAACCCGCAGCCTTCAGATACTCAGCAACGGTGCGCTCGTCGGGCTCAAGCATGGCGCGGCCGATGTAGGTGTCGATAGCCCGCGTGCGCTGACACCAGCGGCCCGTCATCAAGGACGCACGGGTCGGAGCGCACACCGGGCTGACGTAGAACGTCTCCATGCGCGCACTCCGTCCAGCCATCGCGTCCAGGTTGGGGGTTGAGATGACGGGGTTACCCGCGAACCCGAAGTCCCCGAACCCCTGATCGTCTGTCATGACCAGCACGATGTTCGGTCGCGTGTCACCAATCGGAAGCGATTGCGCTTGCGGTTGGTCTGCAGCACAGGCCAGGAGAGGCAGGCACAAGGGAATGAGGTTGGGAGTCTGCATGGTTCCCGGGCGAAGGAGCGCCTAGCCTAGCAGGTCATTCACCGGCCTGGATGTTCGGCGCTCCCCGGCTCCACAGCCTCCATCCAGGTCGGCGGCGCTTCGAGTTCCACCAACAAGTCACTCATGCGCTGCGCCATTGCTGCGAGGCGAGCTGCGTGCTCTTCCTGCCCCACGATGTTGTGCCGTTCGTCGGGGTCCGCCTCCAAATCAAACAGAGCCTCCTCTACCACACCACGCCGATAGCGAACGTACTTGTAGCGTTGCGTGCACACAGCCATCTCCTGAGGGCCATCGACGAACTTCCCCCACCCATCGATATAGAGCAGGTCCCTGCGCCAGTCAGGTGCGCCCGCGCCCCAAAGGCGGCGCATGGATCTACCTTGGTAGGTGCTAGGAATAGTGGCTCCGGCGAGGTCGAGCATGGTCGGCGCAATGTCGATATTGAGGGCCAGGTCGGTCAGGGACGTACCGGCTGCGATCTCGCGCGGGAAGCGCACCAGGAGAGGAACGTGGATGGACGGCTCGTACGCCGTCCTCTTGCGGTATAGGCCATGCTCGCCCCACATGAAGCCACCATCGCTGGTGACGAAGAGTGCCGTTCGATCGCTGGTTCCATCCTCTTCTAGGGCAGCCGTCAAGCGGCCGACGTTGTCGTCCAGTGACAACATCATTTGGTAGTACCCGCGCACGGACATCTCGTGCGTCAAGCCCTCATCGTCGAAGAAGCGGTTGCGCAGGGTTGTTCGTACGCGCTGAACAAAGGCCGGCAGTTCTTCAACCGGATCATGGGCGCTCTCCGGCAGCGGCCAATCCTGGTCCGCCAGGGAGCCGCGATGGCGCTTGGGAACGGTTGGAGGCCGGTGCAGGTTCTTGAGGGAGATGATCGCGAGATAGGGACGGCTCCCTTGGTCGCCAATCCACTCAAGAGCGAGGTCAAACAGCCGATCGGTGTTGAAGCCCAGCAGCTGCTTGCGCTCACCATCAATATTGAACGTCTCGTCGAGGTACTGGCCCTGCCCATCGAAGCTCACCCATTTGTCAAAGCCGGGCTGGGGCATCGCACCTGGATTGGGGATGTGCCACTTGCCAAAGAACCCCGTGGCGTAGCCTTCCGCTTGCAGCAGCTCGGGGAACCCCAGGCCCGAAGCCAAGAAGTCCACATCGTCCTCGTTGCTGCGAATTTGGGTCTTGTGGGCGTACAGCCCGGTCAGGATGCCGGCGCGTGCTGGGCAACAAAGTGACGTCGTGACGTAGGCCCGCTCGAAGAAGGCGCCTTCGGCGGCAATCCGATCCAGGCAAGGTGTCTGGACGTGCTTGCCCCCCGCGCAAGAGAGGGTGTCGAACCGCTGGTCGTCGGCAAGCACGAGCACCAGGCTGGGGCGTTCGTCCGCCGGTGCTTGTCCGCACCCGGTGAGCAGCGCAAGGAACTGCAGCCCTAGGGCGAGTCGCAAGGAGAACCCTCTCACCGCAGGGCCACTCGCCGGCCTTCGGCCGCGGAGACGTATCCCGAGTAGATGATGCGCGTGACCTCCAGGCCCAACTCCCCGTCCGACGCGGTTGGGCGCCCTTCGCGGACTGCCGCCACGAACTCGTCGCACATGGCTTGGTGTCCTGAGGACCAATCCTCGTCAGGAATAGGCGTGTTCCAGCCAGCTTGCGTACTCGCTTTCTCCATCATGTACCCCTCCCCGAAGGCGCCATCTTCCACGGCGTAGGAGCGGAGCATGTTGTTGGGCGAGAGGTTGATCTCAAACTGACAGGTGGAGGCGAGGACCTTTAGATGGCTCTCCATGCCGCCGAGTTGATTGTCGGATCCAATCGCCACACCCCGGGTTCCATCGGAGAATCGAATGGTCAGGCAGCCCCAGTTCTCCACGTCGACCCAACCCGTTGTGATTTTCGGTTCCGGGCCAGCAGAGGCGGCCTGAGAGAGATCCGCCACCTCACAGCTCACCTCCATGGGAACGATCGGTTCGCCGCGGCTCTGCCCCTCTGCTTTCTTGAGAGCCACCATGGCGCCAATGGGGTGAGCAGCCAGACGAATCAATGCGCCGCCGCCGTTATAGCGCCAGAGCTTCGCGTAGGGAGTGTGAGATCCTGAGTGGGTCTCCCACCCACGCATCTCGAGTGCAACGGCCCCCGAAGAGCGAAGAAGCTCTTGGGCACGTCGGAAAGATGGAGCGTGCACCCAGTTCTCGCCGTACATCAACTGGACGCCTGCCGCCCGCGCACTGTCCACCATGGCCTGTGCTTCGGCCAAGGCAACCTTGAGCATCTCGGGGCGCGAGGTGCGGGAGACTTCACCGTCCTCGGTTTTCTCGGGCAGATCCTGCCCGACGTAAGCGGTCAACGGCTTTGTACACACGATGTGCTTGCCCGCTTCCGCAGCCTTTTCGGCAAAGGGACGGTGCAGATGGTTCGGCACACAGAGATCGACGATCTGGATTTCTGGTCTGGCCAGCAACTCATCGAGGTCTTCGCAGATGGTCGGGACGCCGTGGGCCTGGGCGTACTCTTCGCTGCGCGCTTGGGTCCGCGACGCAACGGCCAGAATGCGTGCGCCTCGTACCCGTCCATAGCAACGGGCCCGGGTCTGAGCCAGGAACCCGGCTCCGACGATGCCTACTCCAATAGTGTCGCTGTCAGTCATCGGTGGTGAATGCTGTGCGGGCGCTTTCTAGGGTCTCGAGGTTGCCAATGTCGTGGAAGGTACCCGCGATGAGAGCGGCCCCCATGGGATGATGCCCATGCAGCCACTCCAGGAAGTACCCGGGCGCGTCGAGATTGTGGTTCTCGGAAGCGTACTGCGCCAGTTCGCTACGGATGGACCCGGGAAAGAAGTAGAGGCAAACCGCGCTCAGGTTGGATTGGGGGTCATCGGGCTTCTCACGAAAACCCGCAATGGTCCCGTTTTCGGCCACTGAAACCTCGCTGAAGCGCCCCGGGGGGACAGGCGTGGGGATCTCCCGGACCAGGAGGAGAGTGCGCTGCTCCTGCCCGAAGCGTTCCGCATAGGGCCCGAGGTCGAAGTCGATCAGATTGTCTCCGGCCACAACCAGCACAGGGGCGTCATGATCCGCAAGAGACTCCATGCCCAGCGCCATGTCAGCCACCGCTCCCAGCCGGTTCTCGTTGGTATCGGTACCATCGCTCAAAACTCGCAGAGGGACGGCGGTCCGGTAGCCCGCTGCCCAATCTTCGAAGGCCTCCCGAAAGCGGTCGTTGGTCACCACCACGACTTCGTCCAACCCCTCCAGAGCCAAGACCCTATCGAGCAGTCTGGTAAGGACCGGCTTGCCCCCGATATCGAGCAGGGGTTTGGGACAGTTCCGGGTGAGCGGATATAGACGGGTCGCAAACCCCGCGGCCAAGACGACAACCTTCATGGTCAGGACTCACCACCGACGACCTGGGGAAACAGCCCGCTCCACCCAGCTTGGTTAAGGGCTTGAGCCAAACGGCTCAAGGCGGCCGGGTCGGGGTGCATGAATACTGCAGAGCCACCTGAACCACAGAGCTTCGCGCCCGCACCGTAGTCCCGCCCCAGGGCGATAAGTTCTTGGTCGCGGGGGCTGATGTTGAATATCGAGCGGCGCAGCTCGAAGTTACGGTCCATCAGAGCAGCGAGGCGTGAGTGATCTCCCCCCTGGAGGGCAGCGGCCCCCTCTACTACCAGTTGGGGCAGCTCCCGCATGACCTCTCGCACAAGCTCATCCCCAGCTTCCCAACGGGCGAAGACGCTGGCGTGCACGTCTCCCGAGGATTGTCCCGGCTCTGGATCCCATGCCAACAACAGAGGCGGCAGGAGGTCCGGGTCCAGCACCTGTACTACGGGTTTGGAATCGGAGAAGTCCATGGACAGGAGGCCGCGATGCGCTTGCAGCACACGGTCCTGGGGGCCCGCCACCAGACCCAGCTCTTCCGTCTCCGCCTCCTGCGCCACGAGTGCGAGGGCCTCGGGATCCAGATCCACGCCAAAGTGGCGCCCCAAGGCGCGCAAGGCTGCAACGATGATCCCACTGGATCCGGATAACCCTGCCTGGCGCGGGATGTCGGTTTCGACCCTCAAGGAGAACCCGCGCGCCTCGGTTTCCAGCTCCGGGTACGCGGCGACAAGCCTCTTGACCGCAGCCGCCAGAAGCTCTGTTCCTCCCCTGCCCGCGCGTGGGTCCAGTCCGGCGGCGAAAGGTGGCTGCGGCGAGCAGCGGAGGACCCCTTCACTGCCGTGGAGCTCGATGCTCTCGCAGGGATCCAGGTGAACCTGCGCCATGAACCCGCCGAACGTGAAGCCCAGCACCCGACCACGGTAGAGATCTGAGGGGTTTCCCAGCAGGCCAATACGGGGGTGCGCGTGGGTGGTGATCGTCTTCATCAGAGGGCGCCGTCAGGCTGAGGTCATTGTAGGGTTCATGACCGTTCGGCACCGCCCTCGCTCACCGCAAACCAGTCCGACCTAGCGGCCCTGGAGTTGCAGCTCGATCTCCGCAAATCCCACGCCCGTCAGGGTCGGGTCCTTGCCTTCCGTCTGCGCAACGATCCTCACTCGCAAGCTCCGAACTTTTTGGGCTCTGCCAAAGTGGATTGGCGTCTTGATCAGATGGCCGGGCAGGAGGGTAGCGACGATCGGAGCACCGCGATCATTGATGGTGACTTCCACACGAGTTGCCAGCGTCGTGCGGGAGGCGTTGGCGCGAATGATGCGCGTAGGGCTCAGCAGCAGTACGTCGGCGCGCACTGGCCTGGTGAGGGTGACGTTTATTTCGGGAGCGGCATCGCCATCAATGCTGACCCAGCCACGGATCTGATTGTTGTTCACGGCCCGGTTCGGCTCCCAACCGGGAATGAAGGACGACGCCTCAACGCTCTCGACCATTCCGTTCATTTGGTTGTGCAAGCCGTCCGTGGCATACTCAAGCATCTTGAGGTCGAGGGCTGAACGAATGTTGAGGCTGAGCGGCTTTGAGTCAATGGCAATGGACTCGCCCGTTGTCTCATCCAGGACGTGGGCTCTTGCCCACACGTCGTACATCCCCGGGCGGGGCATGCTGAAGCGGGCGGCATAACGCTCACCGCGCTTGGCCTTGTCGGGGTTACCCTTTGCCGATGCAAGGAGTTTGGAGCCCAGGAGGGACAGATCCAGGCTGCGGCCAGAACTTGAATTCTTGGCATGTACGGCGATCAGGTTGCGTCCGGGCACGAGATATTCCCTGAGCTCCTCGTCAGCCAGAATTATCTCAAAGTTGTCGGTCTCCCAATCCACGTCAGCCGCCTTCTTGCCGTTCAAGTACAGGGTCAACGCTCCCAATTCCGCTGGCCTGGGGCCCTCGAGGTTCGCTGCCGCCCACTCCGGCACCTCAGCCAGCAGTCCCTCCTTGCGCCTGAAGTCGCTCTTGGATTGGGCCAGATAGAAGGCGTCAAAATCCGCCTCACTGTCGTCCATCGCCGTAAGAGACATCCCCGTCACGAACCCGTCTGCGCCCATGTCGGCCCACAGGTCGCGTGTCACAACCGTCCAGCGCTTGGGGGCCTTGGCCGTAATCTCGATTGCTGGGTTTAATGCAATCTGATTCTCCCCTGCGAAATAGCGCACGCTACGACCCCATGCTCCATCAATGGCCAGCTGGATCATCACGTTGTTCGCAGGTTTGCGCCAAGCAAACTGGATGTAGCGATACTCACCGTCGCCCGGCTTGGCCCGAATGGGAAACCCCCAACCTGGGATGCGGACTTTATGCCGCTGGCGAGGGGTGATTCTCAGATAGCGCTCTCCGCTAGAGGCGTCTCCACTCACGTTCAAGGCCGCGCCCGAGCCATCGGTCAGGTGGGACACGAACTCCTTCTCCTCATCAAAGAGCTTCACCAGCTTGCTCTGCACGCCCCCTGCGCCCGCGCCGAAATTGAGTGTCAGTTCAGGATTGGTCAGACGGTTGGGCTGTAGCTCGATTTCCTTGCGAAGCCAGATTTCCGAGCTCGTCCATGACGTTCCCACAGCCACCCGTGGGCTGTCCTTGGGGCCGAAGGCCCCTGCGCCCGATTTCCAACCTTTCGTGTCGAAAGTTGGCTGCGCCCAGCCTTCCGGCGGGGCCTTGGTGGTGTAGGTCCATTTTGCCCCACCGTGTCGACTGTCCGCCAGTAGCACGCCTCCCTCGGTCAGGTAATCCACCTGCGTGACGCGCAATCCAATCTCTTCCTCGCCTTCAAAGACGTACTTGTTGAACAGCGCGTCGCCGAAGGAAGAGACCCAGAGGGTGATTGGGCTGTCGCCAGCAGCGCGCAAGGAAATGGTCTCCTCGGGATTGTCATCTCCGTACGTTACGGCTGAGCGCCCACCACCTGGACCGGACTTGGGGGAGGATGCGCGATTCAAGAACAGGAGGCAGTACGAGGTGGTGGAGTGTTCGCGACCCCAGGGGTCCCCCCAACTACCGTTGCCGCGCTGCTGCTTGAGGAGTTGACGCGCGCCCTCCCGATACCAGTTCTGACCGTTGAAGATCTCGACCTCCGCGAACGCGCCGACCCGCTCGATTCCGTACATGTAGTAGTGAAACCAAGCGTTGTTACCGTGACCCAGATTTGTCGTAGGTGAGAAGTTGCGGTCCAACCAACCAAGACCTGAGCGCTGAGCGACTTCAACATCGTGCTGAAACGCCTTCCTTTTCGATAGCTGCGGCAAGCACAAGGACAGGACGGTGACGCCAGCGGCTGACATGGAGCCGGTAGCCCCGCCCCCGGGGGTGTAC
Organism: Planctomycetota bacterium; assembly: GCA_002720975.1. GTDB lineage: Bacteria > Planctomycetota > UBA1135 > UBA1135. Next base: position 8,847 of record PBIX01000080.1, read on the forward strand.
CCAAACCCCCCGTCACTGGTTTGGTAGAGCATGACGCGCTCCGCGAGGCGCTCCCATGCGGGAGGAGGTACCTCCAAGCCCAGCTTTACCGCCGCCCAGAGCCCCAAAGCGCCGTACTGCGTGTTCGAGAGATCCTTGTGGGCTGCGCTGGGGTTTCCGTGACCACCGGGATATCCCCAATCGCCGATCTGCCAGTCCAGAAGCTCGTCCAGAATCCCCGCGGCATGGTCCTTCCAGCGCTTCGGGTCCGCAGCCACGAACGCCATGAGTTGCGTTCCAGCCTCGTAGGTATAGCGCGGAGGCCGCGCGGCCAGGTAGGCAAGGGCACGCCGTACTGCCTGATGCTCCTTGGGCACGCCGGACTTCAGTAGGGCGTAGGCCACCAGGGCCGTCCCGCCGGTGGTGTACCGAGCCTGCTGATCCGACCAGGACCCATCCAGCTCCTGTTGGCTCAAGAGGTAGGCAACGCCCTTGTCGATGGCCTGATTGATGGCGATCTGCGTCTTGCCCCACTGCGCCGCCTCTCCCTTGGCGGAGTTGCCTTGAATGGAGCTGGCGGAAATCCTGAAGCAGCCCAAGGATCGCGCGGCGCCCGTATGGAATTCGAGATCCAGGACCAGGGTCCGACGGCCTCGCCCCAGCGGCTCCTCGAACTGCACGACGAGCTCCTGCGGTCCTCGTCCAGGGCCGGGACTCCAGGCAGTGTTCTCACGCGTGTCAACTGCAGCACCTGCGGGCCAACCGACTGCTGCTTCGCTGGCCGTTGGATTGATGCAGCTTATCCAGCGCGACTTTCGCCCCACGATCGAGCGTATACGCATTTCGCTCAGGGCAAAGTTGCCCTTCTCGCCAAGCCCTGGTCCCTTGCCGGGTAGGGAGTCGTGAGCAAGGGCCTCGAGGCGCAGAGACCCCACAGCATCCATGTCTATCAGGCACTCCACCCTGATTCGCTTGAACCCCTCCGCAGCGGAGACGACAACAGAGCCATCTTCCAACACGCTCGCTGATCCGGCTGGCTCGATCTGGACCGTACCAGGAGTCAACACGGCCCATTCCTGGGCCCCCAGGGGGGCCGAAAGGAGTAGCCCGGGCAAGAAGAGGGACCACCGCATGGGGCCATGATAGGGACCCCGACCGGGTTGGGTGGAGGGAATCTCAAGGCAGGCACCCCTAAAACTCGATGAAACGGTAGATCCCCGGCCCCCTCAGCCCCTCCCCATGCAGTCCAACGTTACCACCCCAGATCAGAACGCCACCCCGATCGTGCTATCCGCCGTGGTTCTGGCGCTCCTGGCCGTGATGGCCTTGCCACGTCGCCCACAGGCACCCTCCACAACCCCCACTCTGCGCGCGCAGAGCGGACCGGAAGTATCCACGCATGCGTTGCGGGAAGCCATCGGGCGCTACCACCGCGACCACGGGGAGTGGCCCGGTCTGCCGCCCCATTCCGGTCTGGAACGCAAGCGCTACTCCACCTGGCTCGTTCGCCAGCTCTGCATGGCCAGCAATGGCAATGGAGAGGTCGTTGATGTGGTCAAGCCGAGCCACCCCTTCGGGCCCTACCTTGAGCGCACCGGGTTCATGAGCCCTGTCAGCGGCCGCTCAGACGTGTACTTGTTGGCTGAAGATGAGTGCATGCCTTTTGGAGCAGACGGCCACAGCGCATGGATCTTCGATCCGTGCAGCGGCGAGTTGCACATGAATGCCGTGGGTTGTGTTGAGGCAACAGACCGGCGCTACTTCGACCTCTAGTACAGAGCAGATACACCCATGCCCAGCTCGAAAACAAGACCTCACTCAACCGTCTCGCTTCTGCACCTGATGCTTGTGCTGAGCATAATTTCCGTTCTTTCCTGCGCGGCGATCCTCCGCTGGTTCGGGCGGGCGGAGATCACTCTGGACAACGCGGTTAGTTTGTTGGCCGAAGACCTCCAGCATGTGCAGGGAAGAGTTGTGTTCGAGAACATCGAACTGCAGGTGGTTTTTTACGAGGATGGAGGGGGCTACGAGATTCTGAACGCCAATGGCCAGTCCATCCCCGGCCCCCTCGGAACGCCTTCCTATCTGCGGCGCTACGACGCAGATGCCGTGTTCGCCGGAGTGAAAATCGGATCGCTAGACCTGGGCGGTGTGCGGCGAATCCGCTACACACCCTCTGGCCCGATTCCGCCCTCGGGGACCATCCACGTCGCCTTCGGAAGCGAGCAACGCTCGCTGGCACTGGTTGATGAGTCCGGTCGGATGGCTGTGGCCCCAAACAACTAGAACCACGGTGCTCAGGAGCTGAATAGGAAAGGGGCCGCTCCCAGAGGAAGCGGCCCCACGCGCCTTCGCTGTTTTTTGAGTTTCAGCACGTCAGATGAGAGGATGGCAGGGTCCGCTCATCAGTGCCACGGCGGGATTCGCAGGCCGCCGTGACGATCCCGGCAAGGGGCAATGCCTCCTGCGGGAAGGTCGACTCTAGCAAGCCCCGTCAATAATGGGGCAAGAAATCAGTCTCCCGGCACGGCGTAGCATGGAACCGATGGGTCGATCTCCTCGCTCCATGCCAACAAGCCACCTCGCATCCCAAAAACGTTGGTGAACTGGTGTCCAACAAAATAGCTGGCCACCTGTAATGCCCGCTCACCGTCCCGACAGACGAATACGAGGGCGCGCTCCTTGGGCAGACTCATGTACTTCTCGGAGTGGTCGAAATCGAGATACTCCGCCTCTGGTATGCATGACAGTTCGCGCTCTTCGGGCGGACGACAATCGATGAACGAGAACTCCTCCCCCTGATCAAGCCACTGCTTGACCGTCTGCGGCTCCAGTTGGATTTTGCCGTCCAACTCCTCCGCCTGCAGAATCGTCTGCACAACCTCATCCACGTCGAGGATGTTGTGGTCGGCCGCCACCTTGGCCAGGGTCTCATGGGGCTGAAAGGCACATGCTGAGCAGCCACCAATGTGGTAACGCTGAAACAGAGCCCGCTGCGCTGCGGGGGCCATTTCGAGGATGGCTTCCATGGTCATGGAGGGGTCGATTCTCATTTTGATAACTGTTTACTGACTGCCCTGCTGGAGCGGGTGGCTTGTGGTACCTAGGGTAGCTTACAAATGTAGGATCGGTCCACGCGTCATGCTCTCTCGCCTTCTTACTGCCATTTCAGTCCTGCTGCTGACCGTCCCAGTGGCCTCGGCAGGTTCTGGTGACTTTACCGTCGATCTCGGTCGTGGGCCGGTCACTGTGCACGTGCCGGATGTCTATCGGTCCGGCACACCCGCACCCTTGATCATCCTTCTGCATGGTTACTCGGGCACTGGCGCTTGGCAGGAGTTCTATATGGGGTTCCGCCCACATCAAGAGGAATACGGATTCATCTATACCTATCCGGACGGCCTGACCGACAGCTCAGGCTATCAGTACTGGAACGGGACGGATGCCTGTTGCGACTTCGGCAACAGTGGTGTGGACGATGCGGCCTACCTGAAAGAGCTGGTGACCGCCATCCGCCAACAGGTCGACATCGACCCTCGGCGCATCCACTTCGTGGGACATTCCAACGGTGCGTTCATGGCCTACCGGATGGCATGTGAACACGCCGATACGGTTGCTTCCGTCGCCGGGCTAGCCGGTGCGACGTTCAAGGACCGCGCCATGTGCTCCCCTGGTGAGCCGGTTCACGTGCTCCAGATCCACGGCACCAACGATTCGACGATCAATTACAGCGGGGGCTGGATATACGGCGTGCCCTATCCGGGCGCCCTGGAGAGCGTGCTCAAGTGGGCCGCATACGACGGATGCGACCTCGTACCAGACAACTCCTCTCCCAATATCAATCTGGATGCGTCAATCCCGGGCAAGGAGACCGCGGTCTCGCGCTACGAGAGTTCCTGTTGGCCCACAGGCGCGGCGGAGCTGTGGACGATTCAGGGCGGCAGCCACGCGCCCTCCCTCACAAGCCAATTCCCGACCAAGGTGATCAAGTGGCTCTACCGTCATCCCAAGCCAGGGGTTACGGCAACGCGCTACTGCAGCCCTGCAGTGAGCAACTCCACCGGTCAGCCGGGTTGGTTGGACGCGAGCGGCAGCGATGCCGTACAGCACAACAACTTCTTTTTGACGGCCTCAAACCTGCCGAGCAACCAGTTCGGCTACTTCTTGTGCTCTCTTGATGCGGGGTTTGTCTCCAATCCCGGGGGATCGGCAGGAAACCTGTGCCTGGGTGGCAGCGCCCTACGGCTCACGTCACTTCTTGGCAACACCGGCACGGGCGGCACCCTAACGGGCAAACTCAAACTCAATTCGTTGCCTGGCCCCCCACCGAATGCGGTCGTGACCGGGGACACCTGGTACTTCCAAACCTGGTATCGGGATAAGGGGACGTCCAATTTCACTGACGGCCTATCGGTCCTGTTCCGCTAGGCCGGTGAGCCTCAGAAGAGATAAGCGTCGTCGGTAGGCCGCAGAGGGCGATTCATGTGCAGGGGTCGCCGCAATCCACCGGGGCCGGGGGCGGGATGGGTGATTCCCTTCCACTGCTCGTAGATTTCGCGAGAGAGGGCCGTGTCTACGCTGATGTCGCCATAGCGGTCGCCGTCCTGAGCGCGCTTGATGTTCACCTTCTGATGCCAGCAGTGCATGCCGCTGGCGGGATCGGGCTGAACGGGGAAGGTCATGTTCTGGTTGACGCCGGTCTCCTTCCAGAACACACGCTCGCTGTCGGGATCACTGGAGCTGAATGGTTGCGCGCCCTGCTTGGCTCGGAAGAGGAACTTTGAGCCCGTGCGCTCGATATCCACCAGGGAGCTCGCGCCAACGGCTCCCGATCCAGAGAACATACGCCAGCGCCCAACATGGTGGGAGCACGCCACAACGCCCGGGTGCATTCCCTCCGTGACCCAAACTCGTGGAATGAAGTACCCGATCTGCGTGTGAACGCGCACGAGGTCGCCTGTCTTGAGACCGAATTGGGCCGCGTCCATCGGGTTCACCCATAGCGGGTTTGTGTGGGAGATTTCTTGCAGCCACTTGGCGTTGGCCGAGCGTGTATGGATCAGGGTCGGCAGGCGGAAGGTGGGTAGAAGTGCCCGATCACCTGCGGCGAGGTCCATGGCGCTCCAGTGCACCTGGCTGCGCTGATAGGTGGGCAAAACGCCATCATCAAAACCCCACTCCCCCATCACCGGTGAGTAGATCTCGATGCGCTTGCTGGGCGTTGGAAAGCCAGCCCTGAAATCACCGGGGGCCACCTCCAGACCTGAAGTGTCCTTGGCTTGCGTGGCGTAGCGCTCACGCCCAGGGTAGGGCACCTCAAAGGCGCCGTGACGGCGCATGTACTCCAGGGGAGATTGACCCTCCTTCTCGGCCGCTTCCGGAAGGCCCGGGACGTTGCCAAACACGTCCGACCAGTACTCGTCCATCGTTGCGGGCTGGCCTGGGCGATCGGGCGACTCAAAGTACTTGGCGATGCCCAGGGATCCATCGGGATCGATGGCGTGGGTGAGGGCAATCCAGAACTCAGCCTCTTCCCAGACTTCGCCCGGATTGGATCCCAAGGTGGTCTGTGGGTCAGCCCCTTCCAGGCGCTCGTATTCCCTCTTTACTGGCTGGCGGAAGCCTATCCAGGTGGCTGCATGAGTCTCTTGGCTCATGACGTCGTGGCGCTCCGGGGCAAGGCCCATGGGCAGCACGTAGTCCGCCCACTGGGCCGTCTCGTTCCAGGTGGGCGTGAGCGCCACGTGGCAACCGATACGAGAGGCGTGTTCGAACATCTCGATCCATGAGCAGCCGTCGGGATTGGTCCAAACAGGGTTGTAGACGCGCGTGAAGTAGACGTCGACCTTTGAGTCCTGTTCGCGCAGGAGATGCGGCAGGAGGAAGCTCATTTCATAGTGAGCCAGAGGCCACTCCTTGGGCCACAACCTCTCGTTCCAGCGCGAATGAGGCGGCGGCGCCATGCTGGGCTTGGGCACGAACTTATCCCAGGAGTTGGGGTTCAGGCCGCCCTTCGTACCAACCGAACCCGTCAGACTATGCAGCAGCATCAAGGCCCGAGCCACTTGCCAACCACCCACATTGCCCGCAGCTGTACTGCGCCA
>PBIX01000081.1 GCA_002720975.1 Planctomycetota bacterium
CCGAATAGCCCGCCGCCCTGGTTTTCGTACCAGGCGATCTTGTCGTCGTAGTAGGAAGCCGACAGCACGTCCGCATCTCCGTCACCATCCAGGTCGGTGGCGTAGACGGACTGGGCGCTATCCGCCCCACCTCCTGACGCGAGTATATTTGCCGGCCCAAAGTCCTGGCCTACAGTGGGAGCGGAAGCAGCGAACGAGAGCAGACAGCAGAGAGTGACCTTCATCGCCCCATCCTCGCACATCCCCCCCAAGCCGCAACGCTGGGCTGGGGGAGGGGGCTCTCGTGCACGTCATCACTGACACATGCACTGACACCTCGTCCACATGGCCCCGAAATCGGCCCCCACAGACCTGTCCATGCGGTGGGGGCTCGGATTGCAAATCCGTTATTCCCCGCTTCGAGTCCGGGTGCCGCCTCCATTCTCCCCTTCCTCGTTGGGGGGCGTAGCGCGGGGTTGGGGGAGGTTGCTAGGGAGCGATGGTGTAACTGACCGCGCCCGTCAACAGAGTCGCGAAGCTGTTCTGCGGGTCACGGCACCAGAACTGAGCGTGGATCGTGGTCCCGGGAAGTTGCAGGTAGCCAGCAGGGCTTCCACCGAGCGCACCCGCACCAAATGCGTTCATGTCAATCCTGGCAATCGCGTCACAGAGCCCGGGTGTGCCAACCGCTGGAATGGGAACCGTTCGGGCGAAGGAGGCCAGGCAGAGGTTTCCGCCGAGAGCGGGCACGGTAGCCGCACCCTGATCGGTGTAGACCAGCATGGCCACACTCTTCGCGGGCAGATTGGCCGCTGTAACCCAGAAGCCCGCGCTAGAGCTGACGCTGGCGTTGCCCTCGGTCCACATGATCGGGATTCCACCGCAGGAGTTGGGTTTCGCTCCGCAGTAGTTGCCCGCTGCCAAGGACTGGGTCACGGCGGCGAGCGCGTCCACGCGGCCCCAGCCATAGCGGTTGTCCTTTTTCTTGGTCCCCAGGTCCACTGCCGTCGTGTAGAGGTGGTTTTGCACGCCGAAGTGATCGAGGCTCGGGTCTGCTTGAAGAATGAGCGCCGCAACCCCGGCCACGTGGGGGGTGGCCATCGATGTCCCCGACATTTGCGTGTAGCCGCTGACCTTCTGGTGCGAGATGGTGTCGTTCCCCGGTGCCGCCACATCGGGTTTCTTGAGGCCGGGCGGGTAGGGATGGTCGTTGTATGGAGGCACGTTCTGCCATGTCACCGGGCCGCGGCTTGAGAAATTGGTGATCTCGTCGCCGCATGTGACGGCCCCGACCGTGATGACGTCGGGCACGTCTCCCGGCGTGCGGATGTTGTCCGGGGCGTTGCCTTTGCCCTCATTGCCGCCGGCGTAGATGACGACGACACCCGCGGCGATGGTGTTTTCGCAGACCGCTCGCCAGGTAGCGCGATCTGGATTGTTCTTGTGCGGCCAACCAAGGCTGGCCGTGAGAATGTCCGCACCGTTAGCCACCCCGTACTGCATCATGCTCCAGACTTCGCCCTCTGAGCCCCAATCAAGGTCTGACTTGAGGGCCATGATGCGGGTGCCCGGAGCGACGCCACAGGCTGTTCCGCCGGTTCCGTCGCCGGCCACCGTGCCCGCCACGTGAGAGCCGTGCCCCTGACCGTCTCGAACGTTGCCGTTGCCGTTGGAGAAATCCCAGCCCTGAACATCATCCGCAAACCCATTGTTCTCGTCGTCAATCCCGTTGCCCGGAATCTCAAGGGGGTTCCGCCAGAGGCGTTTGGAGATGTCCGTGTGACCCCGGCCCACCCCCGTATCGATGACACCCACGACGACGCCGGCTCCAGTGATCCCATACTGCTGCCAGACGCTGGGGGCTTGAATCAGTGTGAGCCCACAGGTCGGATTGCCGCTGCCGACCGAGGGCGTGGCTGGGAGCGTGAGCAGCAGCTCCTCGGCGGGTAGGTGAACGTCACGATGGACATAGAGGACATCGTCACGCGCTGCAATATCCAGCGCAACCGTTCGTGTGACGTCTGCGTTCACCACGTTGTGAATCCAAAGCGGGCTGATGGACTGAACCTGCCCAGATTGAGCCCCTTGTTCAAGGAGGGCAAGCAGGTCCGCCTGAGTTCGGTTGGCCAGTTCTCTCAGTCGTTCAACAACAGCCTGGCGACGTTGCTGCTTGGGCAGGGACGTCCGGAGTTTCAACAGGTCCGCAGGCGGCACCTGTTCTTTCATGACAATCGTTACAGGGAGGAGATCCTGAGCCCCAAGGGCGTCCAAGGCAACGGAGAGATCTCCCCTCAGCCTGTCTGCAGGCACCTGTCCGGGAGAGTTGGTGGAGAAGAGGACCAGAGCGAAGGTGGCGGCGAAGTGAGTGATCATCATTCGCAGATCTTCGCACATTTCCCCATGGCCGCAATGGTAGACTGAGGTACACAGGCACACCTACGGACAGAATGTCACTATGAGACGGCCAGACAAACTACTGGGACCGCGTCAAGGCAAAGGCGGAAAGCTCGGGACTCACGGCTTCTACAGCCCCTCCATGTAGTCCGATATCCGAGTGAGGGCCGCCTGTTGTTTGGGGGTCAGGCCCTTGTCCAGCAAGTTGATGCGCTCGTACGGATCCGCGAGCAGGTCATAGAACTCGTCACGCAACCCCATTCTGCGGAGGAGTTTGTACTGACTGTCCCGAACCGTGCGGGTGCGGTACTTGTACTTGGGATTCATCCCATTGGGACGGAAGCGTTCCGAGTAGACGTAGGTCCTCAGGGACAAGCTGGGGTCGGTGAAGTAGGGCACGAGGGAGACGCTGTCTGTGAACGCAGGAAGCGTGCCGCCGGTGAGTTCAATGATCGTGGCGAACAGATCGACCACTCCCACCGGGGCGTTCACTCGGCCGGGGTTGACACCTGGTCCCACGATCAGCATGGGGACGCGGATGCCCCCTTGATACAGGGTCCCCTTCACTCGGTTCGGATCGAGCGGCGGCTCCACGGCCTTGTTGAAGGGGCCGTTGTCGCTCACCATGATGACGTAGGTGTTGGCGGGGAGTTCGGCTAGCAAGCGTCCGAGCTCCGTATCCGCTGCCTCAGTCATCGCGTTGACATAAACGATGGGGTTCTTATTGGGTTTGGGGGGCAGGTTCTGCGTGTGCAGGTCGGGCGGGGGGGCGTGTAGCGGGGTGTGAACACTGTTGTAGTTCACGTGCAACATGAACGGCTCGGGCAAGGTAGCGAGCACACGAATGGAGTCGTCAATATTGACGGTAGGTGCGTAGGTGGCGTTCCCGCCGGTGGATCCGTTCAGCGTATGCTGCCACCGGAAGTAGTCCCCGCCCGCGAGGACCAGATTGCGCAGGGAGCCTGAGTAAAGCCCGTAACCAACGTCGTTGGGATGGGTCGGGCCTTGCAGGTCATCTCCAAGATGCCACTTGCCAACCACCAAGGACGTGTACGCAACTGGCAGCCTGTTGGGCAGGACGAAGGCCGACGCGGGCAGGCCGTGGTTCTTGTCGTTGGGGTTTTCGCCGATGCCCGTGTGGATTCCGTACAGGCCTGATTGGATCAGGGCCCGGGTTGGGCCGCACACCGGATTGGCCCAAGCTTGCATGAAGACCAGTCCCTTGCTGGCCAGGCCCGAGAGCACGGGCGTCGTTGCTGGCGTCGTGCTCTGACCGTAGAACCCCAGACGGTCGAGACCCAAGTCGTCGAACACGACGACGACGATGTTCGGGGGTGCCGGCTCTCCAACTCTCGTCGCACTGCAAACCCCGGGGAGGGTCGAACCAGCTTGTGAGCTCTCGGCAAGCATGGGCACGCCGAGTAGTACGAGAGCGAGATGGATGAGACGTGGTTGCATATTCCTTCCCTGTGTTCTCTAGCGTACCGGAGAATGAGGAATCGCGGTGGGGGGTGGATTGCAAACCCGTTATTGCCCGGTTCGAGTCCGGGTGCCGCCTCCATTCTCCCCGGGCTCGCAGGGGGTCGAAGTGCCGATCCGACGGCTACTCTGTTCCCCTCCCTACCCGCCGCGAACTCGTCTGGCGGATGTTCGCGGCGAGGTAGGGTTGGGAACCAGAGAACAGGCAGGGCTACCGAAGGATGACCGGCAGCGAGTTACTACGCTGAGTCACTCCGCTGGGGTCGACGACGGTGACCTGCAGGACCAGATGCGCGCCCTTGGAACCCAGGAGGGTCAGACCCTTGCTGAGGGTGAACGCACTATAGGCGCCAGGCCGGATCAAGAGCACGTCACCACTATGTGAGGCCGTGATGGCCGTGGGCGGCGCCGTGGGCGTGGTTTCCGCGGAGGGCATCCCGGTCATGCCCTGTCAGCTGCGGCGCATCGACCCGGCAAGCATGACCCACTTCGATGACCCGCTGAGCGCCGGGACCCTGCTCATGTCCGTGGAGCTCGTCGCGGGGGAGCGGGTGCAGATCATCGTGCCGTGAGCGGCCCGGCGGTGGGCTCCCAAGCCTTGCCCCCCTGTGGGCCCAGTACGGACGGAGTTCGTACCCGATTCTGGTCGGAGTGTCCTGTGTATCTCCAGCCATGAGGGCAGCTAGACTGGGAGCCATGAAAACGGCTAACGCACTTGGCTACATCCTCCTGGCCCTGTCGGCCCTGTCGGCCCTCTCGTTTTCGGGGTGCGCGGGTCCTGCGCGAAGGGTCGGGCCGCCGCCAGTCGAAATGAACCTGAGTCCTTTCTACGAGAAGCACGTCTCAGCTTCGGGGTATCCCATCGTCGCATCGGGAGCCGTTGACGACCATGCTCTGCTTGAGGCGGCCTATCTGGTGGACCTGATGCTGGCGCGTCGTCCGGACGTGCGCGCGGCCATGATCGAGAGCGGCTCACGCATGATCGTCATGGGCTACCAGGAGTGGACGACGGACATTCCGGAGTACTCGCACTTCGACAATCCCGACTACTGGGATCGACGCGCCCGCGGGCTGGGAGGCTCCAGGACCGACCCCGTCTGTAGCTGCGCCGAAGAGAACGTGCTGGCCTATCCCGGCGATCCCTACTCGACCGAGAACATCCTGATCCACGAGTTCGCACACAACATCCACCTGCGTGGGATGGTGAGGGTGGATGAGACCTTCGACACCCGCCTGAAGGCGGCCTTCGATCAGGCCAAAGCCGAGGGCCTGTGGGAGGGCAAGTACGCCTCGACCAACAAGAACGAGTACTTCGCAGAGGGCGTGCAGTCCTGGTTCGACGACAACCGCGAGCCGGACCACGACCACAACCATGTGAACACCCGCACGGAACTGGTCGAGTACGACCCGCGCCTCGCCGCCCTGTGTGAAGAGGTCTTCGGTGACACGGTGTTGGTGTACACCAAGCCCGGCACGCGCCTGCGGGATCACCTGGCAGGGTACGACCCGACCGCTGCACCCACCTTCCGTTGGCCGGAGCGGCTCAAGAAGGCCGGCAAGGAGATCCTCAAGGATGCCCAGAACCGTGGAGGGCGCTGAGCGCTGGCCGGTTGCGCCCTAGCGGGGCATCGGATGCTCGAAGCGGAGCAGCGTCTCGGTGGTCTGAACCTCGGCCAGCTGCTCGTCCGTGAAGGCCAGGGGCTTGAGCTCACGCTTCGCGAAGAGCTCGGTGCATGCGGTCGTGTAGGGGAGGTCCTTGCGATCCGTCTGGCCGATGGGGGTCACCGTCCAGGACACGGGCGGATCCGAGAGTTCATGCAGCGCCACGTAGGCGGAGCCGACCCGGCAGGTCAGGTCCGTGAGGCTCGCCTTCTGCGGGTCGAGGTTGGCGTTCATCAAGGAGATCGCCGGGTACATACCCGTAGCAACCGGGAACACCTTTCCCGCCTTGCGGATGACATGGATCAGACCCCATGGGATCTGCGGCGGGAACGGGAGCAGCTTGCGCTGGCGCTTGCGGGCCTCCTTGAGGGCGTCGAACATGGCGAAGGCGTCCTCCTCGGAGAGGGATGAGGGGGCCCGCTGCAGAAGGGCAACCTTGAACATCGTCTGGCTCCCGTTCAGGGTGTGCATCCACAACAGGGCGAGCGTCGGCGTTCCACTTGCGAGGTCCGGAGCACCATCCCAGGCCAGGAGCCGGTCCACGTCAGGGGCGATGGCATCGCCATGCTCATAGCTCTCGCCATACTTCTCCCAGGCCGCGCGCAGCTGCCCGGACAGGGCGAGGTGGGGGATCATCGTCCCGTCCGTCAGTAGCGCCACGGCGTCTTCTCGTGAGAACTTCTTCTCGGCGCGGAGCCGTTGCTTGAGGTACCAGGACCGGACCGTCTCGGCGGGCCCACCTGCGACGACGTCCTCGGGGGTGTTCTTCGGGTCAGGGTCGGCGCTGGTGCCCGTGGTGTGCTCAGGGCGGTTGTTGCAGTTCTGGACGAAACCGATCTTCGGGCTGCGGACCGTAGGCAGGTCCTTGAACGGAATGAAGGTGTTCCAGAGAAGAGCGGGGTTGCTGCCATCCAGGGGCTGCTTCGCGTCGACGGACTCGGGCCGCTCGGGAATCCGGCCGGAGTAGACGAACTCGATCTCCCCCGCCGTGTCGGCTGTGACCAGGTTGAAGTGCGCGAACTGGAGCCGGCCCATCGCGGCGTTGAGGTCTTCGACCCCCTCAGCCCTGAGCATCTCGGCGTACTGCAGTGGGGGATCCGTCAGGCCGAAACCCGCGAACCAGTAGGCCACCGCGTACCCCTGCGCCTCATCGACGTGGGTGATGGGTCCGTGGACGGACCAGCGCAGGGTCTCGGTGATGGAGCTGCCGTCGGGAAGTTCGAAGGACTCCTCCCGCTCTTCAAACTCCAGGGCCTCGTCACCGAACCGATAGCGAAGACCGTCCCCCTCCACGAGCTCCAGGCGGTACACGTCCGTGTTGTCGGGTGAGTTGGAGGTCCAGGTCCAGGCCACGTGCCGCGTTCGGCCGAAGACGGGCAAGGGCACGCCGACGAACGCTGCCCCTGCCACCTCGAAGGACTTGCCGCGCAGGTGCACCTCGTGGAGTTGGAACTCGTGCTTCCAGGGCAGGTGCGGGTCGCAGGCGAGCATGGCGTGGCCGGCCTCCGTGCGCGATGGGGCCAGGGCCCAGCCGTTCGAGCCGTAGGTCTTGTAGTGCTCCGGACCCGTGCCCGTGGAGGGGACGGCGATGCGCGGGGCGATCTTGCGTGCCTGTCGGTTGGCTGATCGCAGGGGGACCCAGAAGTCGATCATGCGCCCGAGGGCCAGGGGCCAGGTGGGGTCGATCGGTTCCGCCCAGCTGGGCACCCTCTCGGGGTGCGCGGCCATGTAGTCGTTCATTCCCGCGGCGAAACCCGTGGCGACCTCCCGAACGACTGTCGGATACCCATCGAAGGCGGCCCCGGCATGCTCGGTGAGCCGCAAGAGCCGGAAGGTCCGGTCGATCCCAAGGGCCGCCTCGCCCTCGATCTCGGTTCGGCGTCCCTGCACGGTCCACATCCCACTCAGCGCCTCGGTGAGCCGATCCTCGGACAGCGCCCAGCCGTATCCATACCCCGCGCCATAGTCGGACTCGGCCAGAACGTGGGGCACGCCCCAGGGGTCGCGGAGCAAGCGCACACTCTCCTTGCTCTCGGGTGCTTGCGACCCGCAGGTGATGACGGCGAGGATGGAGAGGGCTGCGTAGGACACCCCGCGATTGTAGCGCCCCTGCGCCTCAGCTCCCTTGCCCGTTAGAGAGCCGGGTCGATAACGGCGACGCTTCTCACGTTGCCGAGCAGGCGGGAGCCGCTGTACAGGGCGAAGGGCTGCATATAGGCCCGCAGTGAATCTTCACCGGGCGGTAGGCCTGGCGCTGTGATCGAGGTCTGCAGGGTGCCGCTGGCGGGGACCTTGCCGAGGTAGACGAAGTTCAGCTGATTGCTCTTCAGGTGCAGGATGCCCAGGTCCAGGCCGAGGTAGCGCCACGCAGGCGTCGCAGACCAGACCATGTAGGACTTGGCTCCCTGGGGGCCGGTGATGGTCACCGTCATGGGGTCGGTCTCGCGCACCACGAGCGGGCCGTTCAGGTGCAGGTACGGGTCGTTGCCCGTCAGGACGGAGGACGTCCCGTCATTGTGGACGGCCTGCCCATCCTGGGTTCCCCAGGAGTTGTCGCAGTCGACGTGGTCGCCACGCAAGCCACCGAGAGTCTGCGTGCCGTCCATGTAGACGAGGCCATTGGATACGGCGCACACGCCGTGCCCTCCCCAGGAGGGGTTCGCTGAAAAGCAGGTCACCAGCCCGCAGCCTCCGTCCGCGGAGTCACCACCCTCGCCGCCCTCGACAAAGCAGTCGTACAGGCTGACCGTCGAGTCGGACACCCACAGACCGTTCTCGCCGTGCGCGCCATCGTAGACGTCCCCGCAGTACCAGACCTTCGTGCCATCGCGGCCGATCAGGGTCGAGCCCGAGAAGACGACGTCGTTACTCCCCAGGACCTGGTGCATTCCGGGGTTCTGGCTGGGCTTTCCCGAGGTGCTGGTCGTGACTCCCGGCTCCAGGAAAGTGCAGTCCGTGAACAGGACGGTGCCCTTGCAGTTGTTCACCTTGAACCCGGCCCTCAGGTGCAGCCCCGAGAGGCTCAGGCCGCCGCCCTTGGCCAGACCGGCGAGGGTGACAAGGCCATTGACCCGCGGGGTCTGGGGCGAATCGGAGGCGAGGGCCAGCTCCTTGTTGGCGATGCGGAAGCCCCCATAGGTGCCACCCATGATCAGGAGCGTGTCGTCGTCGCTGGCGGCGTCTACGGCCGCTTGGATGTCGAGGAAGTCGCCCGCTCCCGAAGCGTCGACGACCCACACGTCGCCAGGCACGGGGCTGGCAGAGATCGCGGACACGAGCGCAAGGCAGGACAGGGCTGTATGGAAGGAGCGCATGGGCGAGGGTCCGGGGGTTGGTGATTGCGGTCGAGCATGAACCCGATCCCCGGGTGCACCTCGACCTGAGTCTTGCAATCAACCCCATAGGATACCCCACGGAGAATTCCACGGGATAAGTCTCACCTGGCGAGCTCAGGGTGTGGATTGGTGATCTGCGCGATGGGTGCAGGCGGTCGTGCGGTCCTGGTGCACCTCGCCTTGCTGTAATGAAGGAACCGGCCTGGACGCAATCCTGTTTCCATCGATGTACCCTCAGCGAATGGACAATGTCTTCCGCTCTCTGTTCGCGCTGCTTCTTGCACTCGGCCTGCCCGCGTGCATCAACCCTCCGGCGGCTTCATCCAGCAGTGATTCGAGCGCTGCCTGGAGCAGGTTTCGTGGGCCCAATGGCACGGGCCTCGCCCGGGGTGAGTATCCCGCCGAGATCGGGCCCGACGCAGGTGTGCTCTGGGCGCGAGAGTTTCCTCCGGGCCATTCTTCGCCTGTGCTCTCCGAGCAGTGCGTCTTTCTGACCGGCGTGGAAGAGGAGCGTCTGTTTACCTACGCCCTTGACCGGGATACGGGGGCCACCTTGTGGAGGCGGGAGGCGCCGCGCCCGCGCAGGACCAAGCTCCACCCCAAGAATCATGCGGCTGCCGCTTCTGCTGCGGTCGATGGAGACAGCGTGGTCGTGTTCTTCGATGAGTACGGTCTGCTCGCCTACGATCACGATGGGCAAGAGCGCTGGCGATTGCCCTTGGGGCCGTTCGACAACGTGTATGGGATGGCGGCCTCCCCGATCATCGTGGGAAGCGTCGTCGTGCTTCCCTGCGATCAATCCACCGACTCCTACGTGCTGGGAGTCAGCAAGCAGTCAGGTGAAGTTCTCTGGAGGGTCGGCCGACCACAGGCGGTGAGCGGCCACTGCACTCCCGTGGTGCACTACACGCCCGAGGGGCGCGCGCAGGTGATCCTGCCCGGTTCGTATCTGCTCGACGCCTATGACGCCCAGACGGGTGAGCGTGTCTGGTGGGTGCGCGGCCTGCCGGGAGAGATGAAGTCCGTGCCCGTCCTGCTGGGTGAGACACTCTGGACCCACGGCTTTGCCTCGCCCCTCAACAACCTGGGGAACCAGATCGAGTATCCGCCCTTCGCCGAAGCCCTTGACAGCATGGACGCCGACAAGAGTGGCACCATCAGCGCCCCTGAGATCGAGGAGAAGCGCGTTCGGCAGCTCTTTGTCTTCTTTGACCTGGACGGTGATGAGGCCCTGGACGAGGTGGAGTGGGAGGGGACGCGCGCCTCGCTCGCCTCTGTGAATTCGGCCATGGCCATAAGCGTGGGGGGCCGTGGCGATCGCACGGCCGAAGCCGTTCAGTGGAGCTATCACCGCTCGATCCCTCAGCTGCCCTCACCTCTCGTCTACAAGGGCGTGTACTACCTGCTGGCTGATCAGGGGGGCCTCCTGACGGCGCTTACCGCGGAATCAGGGGAGCCGCTGGACAAGTCCCGCCTGGAAGACGCGGTGGATGCGTACTACGCCGCCCCCGTTGCTGGAGGGGGCCACGTCTACCTGCTGTCTGAGTCGGGCATTCTCTCCGTCCTGCCTGCGGGCGGCAGCCTGGACCCGATCCACACCGTGGAGTTCGGGGAGCCGTGCTACGCCACTCCTGCACTTGAGGACGGATGCATCTGGCTTCGCAGCGCAGGGCATCTCTACTGTTTTGGGAATCTCTAGCCGAGAGCCGAGACCGGAAGCCAACCCAGGAAAGGTGCTGGCGCAAGAACATGCCAGCGAGGGTCGGCGGGGCGACCCTCGCTGGCAATCCGATGGAGCCTACTGGGGGGTCCCGATGATCTCCACGTCATCGATGTCCCCGCGCTCCTTGGCCTCGTTGCTGGAGGACTTGAAGCGCAGCCTGAAATTGGCGTTGTCATTGGCCGTGGCGGGCAGCGCGAAGCTCATCGCTCCCCAGGCCGTATCCGTCGTGACCTCGAGGTCTGTCCATCCCGTTCCGTCGTGGAAGCGGATCTTCAGGCTCTCGCCAGCGTCGTAGTTCTTGGTTCGACGGGCGACGTTGACCGTGATGTCCTTGAAGGTGCTTGTGTCGAGGGATTTCTCGAGCCAGAACTTGCGTCTCAGGCGAACACCATAGGTCCCCTGATAGGCTGCGCCCGTGTGGACCTTGACGCGCTTGTTCTTCTTGGTCCAACCGCCAGCAACCAGATCGCCGCTCTCGAAGTCATCGCTGAAGAGGACCTGGGGCTGACCGTAGTCCGGCAGGCAGGAGTTGGCGGCTTCGTTCTTCATCGTGGTCACGACCGTGGGGTGGAAGAAGGTCGTGATGTTGCTCATGCCGCCCGAGCACAGGTGGCAGTAGCTCATGATGGTCCCGTTGCTGGTGCAGACCTGCTGGTTCTGGCAGGAGCCGAAGTAGCCCGATGGCGCACACTCGTCCAGGGGCGGGCAGTAGTCGTGGGTGTGCCAGGTGCCCACGTTGTGGCCGGTCTCGTGGGCGAACACCATGAAGTCCCAGGTGTTTGATCCCTGCACGACCGGGAAGCTCAGGCCACCGTTGATGTTGCCCGATACCGCGAACCCGTACTCGGGGTTGCACAGGACGTCGACCCAGGCGACGCCGCCACCGAGGCCCGCTCCGCTGAGGAAGTGCGCCAGGTGCGCGCCGGCGGGGATGTTGAATTTCCAGGCCGCTTGGAACTCATACAGCAGGTCGACGGAACTGCCACCACTGTCCTGACTGGTCCAGGGGTCGTTCGGGTCGGTGTAGAACTGGACATAGGGATAGGTGACGACGATGTCCACCTGGGTGTCATAGCGGGAGCTCTTGGCGGCCAGCAGGGCCATCACATAGGTCTGCTCCGCATTCAGATCATTCCACAGCTGGTAGAGCTGCCAGTCGGTTTCGATGGCTTGCTTCAGCTCGAGCTTGGTCGCCGCTCCGAAGGTGGGGGGGCCCGAGTCGTCCACGTGAACGCCTCCGCCCGAGCCCGGTGTGGGACCCATCTGGTCCAGCATGCAGGTGCTTGGGGGCAAGCCGTTGCCCGCGCGCATCATGGTCTGGTCGCTGATCATGCGCACGCGTGCCAGATTCCACGTTCCATCCTTACCCGGCGTGGAGCTGACATGCGTGTACTCGATGCCATTGAAGATCCAGCCGTAGGTTCCACGGGAAGAAAAGCAGAGCTGTACATCCGAGGTCTCGACTCCACGTACCTTGCCGGACCAGAGGGTCATGTCGCCCGGCTCAAAGCGTGAGCGCTTGCCATCGACATAGACACCTACGCTTGAAAAGTCGAAACGTAGACGATCCAGCTCCAGATCGATCGCAGGACCATAGGGTGTGGGCACACCGCGCATGACAACCTGATCGAGGCCGCCCAAGGCGGCGAGCGCCGGTGGCGACTGATCAAATTCCAGGATGCCATCATGGACTGCTGTCAGGTCCATGGGCAGGCCCGTCATTTGCTGGGCCGTCGAGATGTCCGTCAAGAGCGCGGGGAGCGTGGCGAATGCAAGCAGGATAGTCGTTGTTCTCATGGTCTTATTTCGAGTTAGGCTGGGCCGATGGGGACAGAGCGGTCGGTGTTGGCGGGGCAACAAGCAGGTAACGGGGGCATTGAACCATAGGCTCTGCGCGCCCCACCGCCAGACAAAGTTCGGGGCCGCCCCCGGCTACCCTGCACAGCACCTACGGATGGACGGAGGCAACCAGCGGAGCAGAGGGGACAGCCTCTCTCGGGATGGGGGGGGGCGGTAGAATCCCTCGGGTCAAGCAGAGTGGCAGTAGGTCAAGCTGATCAGACCGGGGCTGTTGCTGGAGCAACGATGTCTCACTCCCAGAGGCTCCCGGGGGGCAGGACTTCTGGGGCGGCAGCTCAGATCATGAATGCACCGCTCCGACCGGTTCATCGGCGAGCAAATTCCACGTCAGGCATTTCCCCATGGCTCCGTGTGTGTAACTGTGGACGGAGCCAATCCTTCTGGTGGGCTCCTTTTATCCTGCACCCTTATCAACCACGCGCCACCCAATGACCGCCCAGGATTCTGCGGACGGCGATAGGCACAACGCCAACAAAGGTGTCGGCGTTGCCCTTACATCTGACCGTCCCGGTCAGGCCAGTGAGGAAAGCGTTGCAGTTGGGCCCGGAACGCAACAGCGGGGCCATGACTTCCAGCATGGCTCTTTGAATAATGAGCTGAGGCAGGAGACGTTCGAGGGCTTGCAGCCTGTCAGTATAGGCTCGGCGATTATCTGGCTCCTGTTCGTTCCGTTCCATTGGATGGACTTGCCCGCGGACCTTCGAGTTCCAGCGATGATCGCGGACCTGTCCATGGTTGCAACGGCGCTTGGGCTCTACATACCCTTGTGCAAGGGATGGATTCGGACCCGGTGGGTTGGGCCGGTGGCAATGCTGTTCGTTCTGGCCAACTCCATCGCCGTCCTCGCCATCTACAAGCTGACCGAGCAGCCAGTACAGAGTTTCTACATCGGGGTCATCCTGATCGCCACAGGGAGTCTGGTTCTCGTGACCCGGTGGTGGGTGTGTTCCAGTGTCTGTGCCTTGGTGGCCTGGGCCTTCGTTGCCACTCAAATCGTGACGGGAAGTGAATTGGCGAATCTGATTTACGTCCAGGCGTCGGCCATGATGGTGGCGATTGCCGCCCATGTGGGTAGGGCGCGCTCAACCCGGCGTGTGTTCGAATTCAGGCAGCGTGACAGGCAGCGTGAAATGGAGCTTCAGATGTTGCTTGCGGAGACGGACAGGGCACGGCGCGAACTGGACGTGCGTGTGGAGGCACGTACTCGTGAACTGAGGCTGGCCTATGATGATCTGCGAGCACAGGTCGAGAATGCCACGCTACTCGAAGGTCAGCGACGAGACCTTGAGGCCGACCTGCATCATGCACAACGGATGGAGTCCATTGGGCAGCTTGCGGGTGGCATCGCACATGACTTCAACAACCTGCTTACTGTGATCACTGGCAACATGGACCTCGTGCTCCAGGAGGGTGGCTCAATTGATGAAACCCAGCGAGCATGCCTTGATGATGCCCGGGCCGCGGCTGAGCGTGCTGCCCATTTGACGGCGGAATTGTTGGCCTACAGCCGCAAGCAACCGGTGGTGCTCACCACCCTGAGCCCCGTGAAGGTGATGGAGAGTATGCGCTCGATGATCAAGCAGGCTGCCACAGGGGCTATCGAACTCGATCTGGTCATCGGACCGGTGGAGAGCTTGATTCGCGGGGGTCGGGGACAGATCGAACAGATCGTCATGAACCTCGTTCTGAACGCATGTGATTCCATGTCAACGGGCGGCCAATTGAAGGTCGAGCTCGATGAAGTGGACCTGATCCCGGGCTCCCTGGCTGGCGCAGGGATCTCTGAGCCATCAGTTCGGCTAAGGGTGACGGATACGGGCTGTGGCATGGACGAAGAGACGAGAGAGAAAGCTCTCGAACCATTCTTTACCACCAAGGAATTGGGGGAAGGGACGGGGTTGGGACTCTCAGTGGTGCACGGGATCGTAGAACAGCATGGGGGCCACCTCATATTGGAGTCGGTCCCCGGAAGTGGAACCACGGTATCGGTCTACTTGCCCGTTACCTCAGAGGAGATGGCTGCAGGGCCTGATCCGTCTGAAGAGAGCCCTCCCGAACCGACAGTGGAGGAGTCGGCCCTGACGGTTCTACTGGTGGAAGATGAGGAGGCCGTACGACGATTCACCACCGTGCTCCTCGAAGAGCTCGGGCACCACGTCCTTACCGCCGAGGGTGGTGAGCAGGCGCTTGCCATGGAAGAGAGCTACGAGGGGGACATCGACCTCTTGATGACCGATGTTATGATGCCGGGAATGGTCGGCACCGAGCTCGCCCATAAGTTGAAGCTCCTTCGGCCCACCATCTGCGTTCTCTTGGTCTCCGGCTATACGGATCCAAGAGGCGTGGCTGACCTGGAAGATCAGGCGGGGATGGCCTTCCTCCAGAAGCCGTTCACGCGGAAGAAGCTACGCGGGCAGATCCAGACTCTGATGTCGGGCTCGGTGAGTAGCCGCGATGGCGACTCATCCGACGCGGGGTAGGGTCCACAGTTGGAGTGGCCTACGCGAGCCAAGGCCAGATGACCTCACCGGAGACGTCGGTCAGCCTGTAGTCACGACCTTGGAACCGGAAGGTTGAGCGCTTGTGGTCCAGGCCCAGTAGGTGCAGCAGCGTGGCGTGCAGGTCGTGGACGTGGACAGGGTCGACGCTTGCTGCATAGCCCAGCTCGTCCGTTTCACCATAGGAGGTACCACCGCGAATGCCACCTCCCGCCATCCACACGGAGAACCCCTTGATGTGATGGTCACGGCCGTCGCCCTGCCCCATGGGGGTGCGCCCGAACTCACCACCCCAGAGCACAATCGTGTCCTCGAGGAGGCCGCGTCGGTCGAGATCGGCGAGGAGGGCGCCCGTGGCCCGGTCGACTTCCTTGGCCGTGATCTCCATGCTGCGCTTGATGCCCCCGTGGTGATCCCAGCCACGATGGTAGAGCTGGATGAAGCGCACGCCGCGTTCTGCGAGCCGTCGGGCCAGGAGACAGTTGGCGGCGTAGCTTCCATCAGCGCCACGGGTGCCATAGAGCTCAAAGGTCTCCTCCGTCTCGTCTGAGAGGTCGACCAGTTCGGGGACGCTGGTCTGCATGCGGTAGGCCAACTCGTACTGGGCCAGCCGCGTCTCGATCTCAGGATCCGGATTGCGCTCGTTCTCCGCGGCATTGAGGCGTGCGACGGCGTCCACAAGCCGGCGTTGACCGACGAGATCGGCGCCATCGGGGCTGGAGACATAGTGGACCGGCTCCCCCTGACTCTTGAGGTGCACGCCCTGGTGTCGGCCCGGGAGGAAGCCGGAACTCCACTGCCGCGCAGCGATGGGCTGGCTCTGGCCACCCTTGCCGACCGAGGTCAGGACGACGTAGCCCGGCAGGTCCACTGTGTCCGAACCCAATTCAAAGGTGCTCCAGGAGCCCATGCTCGGCCGACCCGAGAGGCCCGATCCCGTATTCATCATCGTGTGGGCCGGGTCGTGATTGATCTGGGACGTATGCATCGAGCGCACGATGCAGAGCTTGTCGGCCTGGGCACCGATCTTGGGGAACAGGGTGCAGATGTGCTGTCCGGAGTCACCGTAGCGGGCAAAGGGGTGCTGGGGTCCGAAGCAATTGAGCGGCTTCCCCTGGAGTTGCGCTATCTGCTGCCCCTTGGTGAACGACTCGGGCATGGGCTCGCCGTGGCGACGGGCAAGCTCGGGCTTGTAGTCGAGGGTCTCCAGATGGGAGGGGCCACCCGCCATGCAGAGGTGGATCACGCGCCGAGCTCTGGGCTTATGGTGCGGGCCACGTGAAGCGTCACCCGGCCCTGGGGCTGCGAACGGACTTCGGGCAAGCAACGAGGCCAGCGCTCCGCTCAGGGTGCAGGTGCCAGCCTGGCCCAGGAAGTCACGGCGGGAAATAGGGGAGGGTGTACTCATCAGTTCCTCGTCACCGTCTCGTGCAGATTCAAAACCAGCCGTGAGACCTGGGTCCACGCCGCGAGCTCCGCGCCCCTGGCTCCGTCCGGCACGGGGCGCATCCCGATGGCCAGCAAGGCCCGCATGGCTTCAGGGTTGGCTTGGAAGCGTTCGCGCTCCTCTTGTAGCAAGGTCAAGGCCACTGACACCTCGGCCGCCTGTGCTTTGCGCGCCAACGTTCGGGACCAGATCCACTGGATTCCCTCCCTGTCCGTTTGCCTGGATGAACGACGGGCAGGTGCTTCGGCCAGGGCGCGTGCCGCCTCAACGAAGCCGGGGTCATTCAGTAACACAAGGGCCTGCTGGGGCGTGTTGGAACGATTGCGTTTTGCGCAGGCATTCTCGCGGCTGGGTGCGTCAAAGGCATCCATGGCAGGGTGCAGGAATGTGCGACACCAGAACGTGTAGAGGCTACGGCGGTACAGCTGGTCGCCTTCGCCCTGCTTCCAGGTGCGCATGGGGAAGTTGAGTTCGCGCCAGTGTCCGGCGGGCTGGTAGGGCTTCACACTCGGCCCACCGATGGTGGGTGCAAGCAGGCCGCTCACGGACAGTGCGCCA
This sequence comes from Planctomycetota bacterium, assembly GCA_002720975.1. Lineage (GTDB taxonomy): Bacteria > Planctomycetota > UBA1135 > UBA1135. Next base: position 16,936 of record PBIX01000081.1, read on the forward strand.
TCCCGTACGAACTCCGCGTCGTGACGCCAACGGGTCTGGCGGGCGAGGAACTCGTTGTAGGGGTCGCGCTCGACCAGATCGGGTCGCGTGTCGGAGCTCTGGCGGTAGGTGTTGGATGAGACGATCGTGCGCAGGAGCGCCTTGACGTCCCAGCCGCTCTCGATGAACTCGACGGCCAACCAATCGAGCAGCTCTGGGTGGGTGGGTCGCGCTCCCTGGTTCCCGAGGTCGTTGGGATCGCGGGCAAGTCCCTCGCCAAATAGGAGCTTCCAGATGCGGTTCACGAAGGCACGGGCGGCCAGAGGGTTGGCATCGGAGACCAGCCAGCCTGCCAGATCCAGGCGGTCGGCCCGCTCCCCTTCGCCGACATCTCCATCGAACAGGAAGCTCGGCACCCCGGGCTGGACCACTTCGCCGCTGTCATCCATCCAGTTGCCGCGCGGGAGGACGCGCACTTCGCGGGGCTCAACCGCGACCGTGGCCAGCATGAGTGGAAGCGATTCCTCGTAGGCCGTATGTGCCGCCGTGGCTTCTGCAATGGAGGCACGGACCGAAGCCAGGCTGGGGGCGATGGTTCGGAAGTGCATACGCAGAAGTGCCGACTGACCATCGGTGCGAGCCTCAGCAGGTGTGAAAACGGCCTCGCGAGTCGGACTGGTCGTGGACCCGAAGGCAAGGGAGGGAACAACCGTATGGAGGCCTGCCACGTCCCAGTGGGCCAAACCGCCGAATTGGGTGAACGCGATCCCATCGATGGGGTGCTCGGCGCTCAGTCCCACCTCGGAAGGGTCGACCTCGAGTCGCACCCACACCCCAGTGGATGGCAGCACGCCCTTCTGTCGATGGGCGTTGGTGTCGGTACCGATTCCTCCGAAGCTGATCTTGTCCTCGCCCCAGACCGCTCGGTGCTCCCATGTCCCATTCACGTGAAACTGGAGCATCACCTGCTCCGGAGGGTTCTCCTGATCGAGGTGCACCCATGCGAACAATTTGTCCCCTGTGCCCAGGACGATGCGGCGTTCCGCCCCGTGAAAGAAGTGCTGCACGATCCCTGACCCGGTCTGCCGACGGGAGCGCTCGCCCGATCGGACCGGTGCGCCCTCTGCGGCCGTGACGAAATTCCAGGCCCCCTCAGCGGTGCCTCCGTTGGATTGCTCGTCGTCGATCCAGGGGGCGTCCATGGCCTTGGCTGTCCTGGTTTCGCTTGCGATCTGGGCTTCCCAGGAGGCCTGCTCCGTGGCGATCTCCGGGTCGTCGCGTTCGAGTTCAGCCTGCAGGCTCGCGATGGTCGCGGCCAGTTCTGCCAGCCTGGTCTCCTGCTCGGGACCCACAACCCGGCGCTCGGGTGGGACCGATCCTTTCTGGAAGCTCGTGTACACGCCCTCTTCCTTTATGTCGGCGAAGAACGCAGACAACCGATAGAAGTCCTCCATGGAGTAGGGATCAAACTTGTGTTCATGACACTCGGCGCAGTTCATGGTGGCGCCAAG
>PBIX01000082.1 GCA_002720975.1 Planctomycetota bacterium
GGTCAATACTGAAAGACCCGGAAGTGCTAATTTGTCCGGCATCCTTGGCGTAACGACCGATGGTGTTACCAAGCAGGCAAAGCTGAGAAACGCCAGTCGGGCTACCCGAGGACGTGCCGAGGCCGACGACGGGATAGCAGAACTGCTTCGTGAAAGTGGTGCTCAGGCTAAGCATGATGGAACCACCAGTGCAGTCACAAGTGCTGAGAGTCACGTCGCCCTGGTTATCAGGGTTCGTGTCACAGAACACGATGTTACAAGCATCAGGTTTACAACCTGCCGAAGCATCCGTAAAGAACACAGCGTGGAACTGACCACCAGGGTTGTTACTCGCAGCGCCACAACCATTGTTGTTGACGTAGCCGCCGAACCAGTAGCATCCGGGATTAGTAGCACCACCCGCGTCAATAGCGAAGAAGTCTTCTGTACCGAGGCCACTCGAAGCAGGGTTAGAGCAGAGGTTGGTGAAGCCGGGATGATAAACAGTGCCTTCGCCCTCGGGGTGCCAAGTAATGTCGTGGCCACTCAGGAGAGGACCAGTGGTCCCGCCGTCAGTAGTGTTGTAGGTCGCGGCCCAGCCGAAGCCGTCGAGACCAAGTCCACCACCGTCATAACCAGAAGCACAGGGACCGCCGTCGGCCTCAACGCAGACCTCGTAGCCAGCAAGGCTCAGGTCGAGAGTACCGGTCCAGCAGAATCCGCCAGCCGGAAGAGATACGGTCGGAATGGTACCGGCCAAGTTGCTGCACACAGCACCAACCGAAGGAAGGTCGCAGGGAACATAACTGTCATACAGCGCAAAGTCCCAGCTCGTCCATGCGGCTGAAAGCGAGCAGTAAGAAAACTCTGCGCCGTCGATGACGTAGTCGTCACGGGGGCCAGGGTTACCAGTCTGGTTCGAGTTACCGGTTCCGGGAAGAATCCCTTCGTCGATACCAGGAGAACCTTCCCAACCAGTACCGAAGTAGCCAGAGCTGACGTCGGCACGGAAGATAACGTCGGGGCCAAGGTTGGCCTTAGCGCCTGAACCACGGGTCCAGGTACCAGTTCCCACGTGGAAGATTCCGGCGTCCTTGACGGGGCCGAGCAACTTGTGGGCAGAAAGTTGCTGCTGACCATTGGCGGTCGCGCAGCAGAGGATTACGGCACTAGCCGAAATAAGAGAAGAACGAAGCATTTACCAGTCTCCTGTGAGGATTGAGAAAGGAGAGAACATACCTAGGTATACGATCCCCACAGGAAGCCACCATCACCGAGCACCGCAGTGCCCAATGCCAGCAACCTACCAGCGGGGCAGGACCTTGGGACGCAGGGGCAAACACCCCTGTTCCGTCCAGTCCTGTACAAAAGGTAGCTTGTGAACGGGTTTTGGGGGGCTCAATCCAAAAATCTAGGGATTCCTTCCTAGCCCCGTCATCCGTACGGAAAGGTATGCCCCTTCTAATCCCATGGTCCGCGAGCACCAGACAGGCGCTTGGCAGCCCCAATACCCCCCTGGAAACCCCAGGAAGCCACTTTGGGCCACAAGGAGAGCCCCTGAAGGGCCTAGCGCTTGAGGGAGCCCCGGCGCCCCTCCGCGTTCCCAGCTTGAGACCCCCGGCCTCCCTCTGGTCCCAGCCGAATCCCCTGCTCACGGGCCAGACGACGCGCGATCTGCACTTCGGCCTGGGCCTCGGATTTCCTCCCCAGCCCCTGCAGAACCTCGGCCAACTTCAGATGCCCGCGCATGAAGCCAGGCCGCATGAGGAGCGACTCCCTGAGGCAGGTCTCACTCTGAACCAGGTCGCCCCTCAGGTCGTACTTCAGGGCCAGATTGAAGTGCGACATGTAGCTCTCCTTGGGGCGCCCCGCGCCAATACTCAGGGAGAGGCTGACGGTGGCAAGAACCAACAGCCGCCCCATCGCTCCGAGCCTGGGTGATTCTCCCCTGGCGCGCATGAGCCCGTCTGCACCAATCCCAGCCAGCAGCAGGCATCCTGGAATCAGGACCAGGCGGAATCGGTCGGTGACCAGGAAGGCCAGAAGCACGACGAGACCGATGCCATTGATCACATGGACCAGCCCTACACCCCTTTGGCGAACGGTAGGCATGAAGCAGGCACCGACAGCCAAGGCGAGGACAAGGGTCCACCCAACGGGGGTCCAACGCAAGATGGGCGACCAGCGCTGCGCCTGGTAGGCATTCCTGTCTCCGGGATACTCAAAAGCCTCAACCACCTGCCGCAACTTGAGCCCCAGAAGAGAGAGCCAATCCCCAGGGTGACGCAGCATCCAAGCGCGCGCCTCAGAGTAATAGTGGGAAGAGAGCCCCGCCGCCCCCATGGCCTGGCCCGTCTCTGCTTGAGCCTTGAGTGCAAAGGTCTCCCGCATCTTTTCCGGCGTCAGAAGCCCCTCCACAGAGACGCCCGGTGGCGGGTGAATGCGTCCATTGGCACCGGCGTGGTTGCCGAGGAAGAAGTTGATCCCTCCGGAGGAGTTCACAAGCACCACGTCTCCACCGGCCCAGCGGTTGTGGAGTGCGCTCGGAGCCAAGGCCAGGAGCAAGCCCAGGGCAAAGCCCATGGGCAGGACACGCCTTCCAGGCTGCTGGCGGACCATCCACCACAACCACAGGCCCAACAGAACCCCGGAAGCCAGGAAATAGGCACGGGCCACGGCCGCCAGGCCCAGTAGGCCGCCCGCACCGAACGCACTCGCAAGACGCCCCTCGGAAGCGGCCCGCTGCAACTGCAGAAGGCCGGCGCAAACAAGAAACAGGTGCAGCGTCTCCGAGAGCAGGCACTCGGAGAAGAAGATCAGGGGACCATAAAACGCCCCCAGGAGGCCCGTCAGCAGTCCTGCCCGTGAACCAAACAACCGCCCCCCCAGGGCCGCCAGCATGGGAATCGTCGCTGCCGAGAGGATGCACTGCAGCACCACGGCCAGGCCCATGGACGCACCGAACAGACGATAGAGCGCGCCCAGTGCGTAGGGATAGAGCGGCGAGAGGAAGAAGACCTCGCCGTCACTCCACTGCCCCCCCGCAATCCTGAGGGCCCACTCGTGATAGGCACGATCATCGACGTTCACCTGCGACCAAAAGGGGCTGCCCGTTGAAGCAAACCAGGCACTCCCCCCGCGCAACGCGAGGGCCAGGGCGAAGAGCCCAAGGAGCCAGCCCCGCGAGGGCGAGAGCCCTGCAGCGTCCGGCTCGGCGTTCAAGACAGATCCTCCCCCAAGACCCGGGCCGCACTCACCCCAATCGGAAGCACCGTGACCTGGCCCAGGAAAGGGTGCGCCTGGGACGAGCCGAACCCAGCTTTCTCGGCAACGAAGGTCAGGGTCTGGTCCGCCACGATCGTCGGCTCGGCGGGATGCCCCCCGTCGCAGTCAAGGCCCGAGGGCAGGTCGATGGCCACCGTCGGCGTTCCAGCCTCGGCTCGGGCTCCATTGATCGCCATGATCAACTGCGCCAGAGGAGCACGCATGGGGCCCCCAAAGCCTGTCCCCAGGAGAGCGTCCACGAACAGGGCCGCATCAGGCCACCTGTCACGGTGGGCCTTCGCGTCGTCCGAGAGGTCGATTCGATGAATGGGGATACCCAGCGTCTGAGCGCATTGGTGGTTGACCCGTGCGTCACCCCGCTGCCCATGTACCTCATGCGTGCACTCCACGATGACGGGCACGCTGCGGGCCTGCAACTGGCGGGCGATCACGAAGCCATCGCCCCCGTTGTTCCCTCCACCGCAGAACACGATCACGGGCGCCTGGGGCGCCGCTGCGCTTGCATGGTAGAGACGCTCGATCTCAAGGGCCGCAAGGAGCCCTGCGTTTTCCATGAGGACGCAACCGGCCAAGCCATGGATCTCACTGGCCAAGCGGTCCAGCGAACGGGCTTGCTGGCGAGTAAGACACAACATTCAGAACGTGGTCGGGTCAGCGGCCTTCCAGGCCTCTTCGTAGGCAGGGGGCACGGGCTCCGAGAGCAGAGCCCCGCGTTCGAGGAAAGGGTAGAGGTCCATGTACGAGCACACCTCATCGGGAGCAACCCGCTTTTGGATGTGGTCGGGCAGCAGCTCCTCGGGGCCCGCGAGCCCCACGGCGCCCGCCAGCTCCAACAGGCTTCGCACCGTCCCCTCCTGGAACTGCTTCACGCGCCGGGCCTTGTCCTCCACATCCAACCCGGAAACCAGCCCTTCATCCTGGGTGGCCACCCCCACGGGACAGCTGTTGGCGTTGCACTCGCGTGCCTGTATGCACCCCATGGCCATCATCATGGCACGCGCAGAGAAGCAGGCGTCCGCCCCCAAGGCCATCTTCTGAGCCATGTGGAAGCCGGTGGCGATCTTGCCCGCAGCAAATACGCGCACCCGCTCCCGCAGCCCAAAACCGACAAGGGTGTTGTGCACGAGCACAAGAGCCTCCACCAGGGGCGAGCCCACGGCATTGGAGAACTCCAGAGGCGCAGCACCCGTTCCGCCCTCCCCCCCATCCACGGTGATGAAATCCGGCCATGAATCCTCGGCCACCATGGCCTTGCACAGGGCCATGAACTCCCTGGGGCGACCGATGCAGAGCTTGATGCCCACGGGCTTGCCCCCTGAGAGTTCACGCAGGCGCCCCACGAAGGCCAGGAGAGAGCTCGGATCCTTGAAGGCCGAGTGAGCCGGTGGCGAGAGCACGTCCCTACCAAGCGGGACGGACCGGATGCTGGCGATCTCCGGAGTGACTTTGGCTGCGGGGAGGATCCCGCCATGACCGGGCTTGGCGCCCTGTGACAACTTGACCTCGATCATCTTCACCGCAGCCAGGCCCGCAGTGTGCGTGAAGGCCTCCTCTTCGAACGCCCCCTCTGCGGATCGACACCCGAAGTAGCCGGTGCCGATCTGCCAGATCAGGTCGCCCCCTCCCTCAAGGTGGTAGGGGCTGACCCCTCCCTCGCCGGTGTTCTGGGCGAATCCGGCCGCCTTGGCCCCCATATTCAGGGCCAAGACAGCCCTGGAGGAGAGTGAACCGAAACTCATGGCCGAGGAGTTGAGCAACGACAAGGAGTAGGGCTTGGTGCAAGTATCCGCACCCACCAGCACGCGGCTGGGTTCGGGTTTGGGGTGTCGGGCGTTCAGAGAGTGGGTCAACCACTCGTAGCCCACGGCATAGACGTCGGATTGGGTGCCAAAGGGCACCGTGTCACGCTCACCCTTCGCCCGCTGATAGACCACCGAACGAAGCTCTCGACTGAACGGCTTGCCATCTGTGTTGGACTCGACGAAGTACTGATTCACCTCTGGGCGAATAGCCTCCATCAGGTACCGCCCGTGTCCGATCACCGGATAGTTGCGCAGGATCGCGCGCCGGGTCTGGGTGACGTCATAGAGCGCCACAACGCACAAGACAAATACTCCTCCCGCCAGGTAACCCCAGGCCAGGCTACAGAAGCAGAGCCCAAGTGAGAGGATGAGTGCTGCCCCGAGGGCACCCAGGATGATCTGGCGGACGGACATGGCTAGGGCAACTCCAAGAGGACCTGTAGACGCAGGAAGTCTACGTCACGCACCTTGACCTGTATCCCGTACCCCTCCGTGAAAGACAGGGAACGACGGCCCGCGCGTACGGTCAAGGTCGGCCCCGATAGCTTGGGACGCTCGCCCAGGGAGCGCATGGGCAGGAAGCCGGTGACGTTGAACTCGCTGAGCTCGACCTCCATCCCACCCCGGGAAACACGCAGCACCTTGGCATCGAGTCGCTTACCGATCTGCGGCTCCATGTACTGGCAGACCTTGAGATCCTTGACGGCAATCTCAGCCATGCCAGCCAGGTCGGCCTGCACCGAACAGTGGGCGGCCACGTCATTGAGGTCCTCCACCAACGCCTCCGTTCGCAATTCCTCGGCGGCAGCCTCCCCCTCGCCCTCGATCCGTGCCAGCCAGCGGTGCACGAGCAGATCAGGGTAGCGGCGGATGGGAGATGTGAAGTGCAGGTAGGCCTCACGTGCCAACCCAAAGTGCTTGGCCACGTCCTCGTGATCCTTGACCTCGTACACGGCGCGCTCCACCAAGCCCATGATGCGGCCCAAGAGGGCCTCTGCGTTGGGCTTGCGCCGCGCAGCACGGATCAGCCGCCCGATGTCCCGGCCGGTCAGGCGCTCCTTCTCCGGCACCCGGATGCCGTGCTCTGCGAGCACCTTGACCACGCCCTCGAACTCTTCCGGGTCCTTCTCGGGGTGCACGCGGTAGATGGTGGGCAACCCCTTGCTCCGAAACAGATCGCCAACGGCCTGGTTGGCTGCCAGAGCCGTCTCTTCGATAAGGGTCTGGGAGAAGTAGCGCGGGGCATCAACGATGGCGCTCACTTCGTGATCATCGTCGAACAAGAAGACCTTCTCGGTGGACTGGATGCGCAGGGAGCCACGCGCATCCCGCAGCGCCTGCTGCCGGCGGGTCCAAACTTCGAACAACCGCAGGTCCGGCTCAAGGAAGGCGCAGGCACGCGCCTCCTCCGTATCTCCACCGTCAAGCAGTTCTTGAACGCCTTTATAGGTGTTGCGGTGAACGCTCTTTATGACGCTCTTGGCCACGCGCGACTCGAGGCGCTGGCCTCCCGCATCAAACAACATGAACACGGAGTAGGCCAACCGCGGCCGACCAGGAACGAGTGAACAGAGCTCATTGGAAAGCCCCTCGGGTAACATGGGAATAACCTGGTCGGGCAGATAGACACTGGTCCCACGCGCCAGAGCCTCACCGTCCAAGGCGGTGCCGGGGCACACATAGTGTGATACATCCGCGATGTGCACCCCCACCTCCACGCGCCCCTCCCCCTTCTCCTGGATCGAGATGGCGTCGTCGAAATCCCGCGCACTCGCACCATCGATGGTGAAGATACGCTCCTCGCGCAGGTCCATGCGCCCTTGGAAGTCGCTGTCACTCGGATCATCGGGCAGGCGGGCAACCTCACCCTCGACATCATCCGGGAAGCACAACCGGGCACGGAAGGAGTGCAAGAGCTCTAACTCATCTGAATCCGGGTCCCGGTAGCAGGGTGGCCCGGTCTGCATGACACCCGACGCATCAGGCCGCGCGTCGATGCGCTCACGTGCCCCATCCGCCGGATCAGCACCGCCCTCCAACTCTTCCGGACTGCTTGCTCCTTCCAGGGTATAGCCGCGGCCCGCCCGTGCAGTATCCTGCGCCGCCTCCTCTTCCTGGCCTCCTCCCCCGCGGGCTCTTTGCAGGTCCCTGAAGCTGGTGAACTTGTCGCGCTCGGACTTGGCCATGGGCCCATCCTCACAGCCCAAGGCCCATCCCTCCACGGCCGATCCAGATAAAGATGTGCCGTGTTACTGCTGGGGAAGCACCTCGGCGATGTCCAGGGGGGAGAATCAGGCCCGTCCCCCCACCCGGTACGAACAGACGGCTTATGGAGCGGAGGGCCAAGCAAGCTTGGCTGCGGTCTTCCTATGCCCTAGCGCACTCCAGTAGGCACATTCAACCGCACCTCTTCTTCCTCCATCAGGTGTCCATAGTAGGGTGCGGCAATATCCTCGAGGGGTTGCCCGTGGCCTGTCGTGGTCCATTGCTTGGCGTCTACGAATGAACGGAAGGCTCGTCGATAGATCAAGCGTGCCCGCACCCGCAGCTCACCCGATCCAGGTGGAACGACGAATCTGTACGCACTCTCGTCCGTCGCCAAGGCCGGGATGCGATTATCCCATAGGATGCCGGTGGCATCGGTGTAGAAGGTCGGACCATTGCCCGCGGCATCGTGGTTGACCTTCGCAAAGAGCTTGCCCGGCAGGCCCGCATAGTAACCCAGGGCGGGATCACCGATTCCGCCGAGGTCATGCACCATCTGGGATCCTACAGACTTGAGCTTTTGCCCATCTGAGATGCGCCAGGCTTCCACCAGGAGAATCATGTTGCGCACGGTCACCCCCGTGGGCACGTGATGCCCGGCCCCGGTGTTGGTCACGAATACATCCACATTCAGGTAGCGTCCGACCTGACGGGCCGGCCGAACCTTGAGCTCGCAGGAGTTCTCCAGGAACTCAGGTGTCGTGCCCACGATGCGGTGCTCGCGAATCTGACCCGCCTGGCGCGTGGGCGCAAAGGGCAAGCTTGAGGCTTTGGTTGCATCGGTGCCTGGCATGTGGCATGTGACACAGGTGGCCGCACGCGGATCGGCGGGGTCGGCGTAGGGGGTTGCAAGCCACTCATAGTAGGTAGGCTCTGAGATCACCCCGCCCGCGTCTTCAAAGTCACCATCTTCATCGTGATCGTTACTGTCCTGGTGGCAGGCCGCACACATCGTGGCAGTCAGTTGCGGCTGATAGGATGAGCGCATCCAGCCCATGTTGATGTCCGAGTCGCCAAAGACGCCGTATTCGACTTGATCAGGGGAGTACGGCTGGCTGAACTCGACAACGCCCGGGAAGATACCGGGGAAGTTCAGCTTGGACTCATCGATATGGGCGATCTTGTGGCACACCTCGCATGAAATGCCGTGCATGGCGCTAGCGGACAGTTGCGATATATCCTCCAGCGCACGGCCGGGAGACATAATCCAGGGCTCCGGCTGATGACAGGCTGCGCACTCGGAGTTGGGGTTGGTGGCAGCGAAGACCGAGTCGCGGGTGTACACGAAGCCACCCAAGCCGCCAGGGCTGCCCAGCCCGTTGTAGACGTCATAGACCCAAGTATTCTGCCCGGCCTCGGCCATAGGTGAGGCTATCCACTCGGCAAGTTGGTCATAGTGACACATCCCACAGTTGGTGGGAGTCAGGAACGGATAAGCGCCGTTGTCCATTGTGGGCACTGCTTCCAGCAGGATTTGGTTACCCGTGGATGGAGCACTGGTTGAGATTGAGGCGTTGTAGTGCCCCTTGTTGGCCGCAACGATAGTGAGGTTTGCGCCACTGGCGATGGGCAGGGTGTACGTTCCGTCAGCGGCCGTGGTGGTGCGAGTGGTTGTGGCCTGGAGCGTGACGAGAGCACCACCGATGGGAGCCAGACTGAGAGAATCGAGAACCTGTCCGCTAATCTGAGCGTGGGCGGAGGGAGCCAAGACGGCGAGAAGAACTAAGCTACGGTAGGAAAACATCACATTACGCATGGACTGATTCTCATGGCGCATATGAGACTAGCTGGGGCATGGGTTTTCCGGGGGAAAACAGATCGGCTACGCAGAAAGAGCAGAGCCCGTACGAGACATGGAGAGGGTTAATAGGTAGAGGTGCGCAGGTCGACACCCATGAATAACACGGTGCAGGGGCAACCGCGTTTGGCACACCACGGTCTGAATGCTCGGGCCACGGGAGTTGCCGCTGACGTCAGCCCAACCCGTAGCCCCGGCTTCAACACTGGCCGCAAAGTCGAGCCCCCCCCATACGGTCCGGCCCTGGAATCGGAATCCTCCTATTACTGGAGGAGGATCTGATCCGACCTGACAGCGCGCCGTGTTAGTGACGGCGGAATACTTCGACGACGTCCGAAGATGAGAATCCGGCCGCGCCACCCCCGCCCGCAACGAACAGGCGGCTCTTGTAGAGAACCGGGTAGATGCCGTGACGCGCCGTTGGCAGGGGGGTCTCCAGGCGCCAGGAATCCTGCAGGGGGTCGTAGGCCTGCACATCACCAAACACGGTGCTCGAGGACTCACCGCCGAGGACAAGGAACTCGCCCCGGTGGAACACGGCCCGGCCCGTGCCGCCCCGGCCCATGGGCATGGGCGCCAGGGGCGCACCAGCGTCATTGGACGTCGTCCAGGTCTGGGTGGCAGGATCATACCTTTGCACCACATCGTAGCCAGGCTGTGGCCAGTTACCGCCCCCACGGCCACCAAAGACCCACAGAGCCACCCCATCGGTAGCCGAGGCGGCGTGATTCGCAGGCACCGGCATCGGGGGCAGATTCACGCCCCCCGCATCCCACGTGTCGGTAACCGGGTCGTAGACACTGAGGTTCCCCACGGTCGAACTACCCACAATTCCACCGCTGACATAGACAAGCCCATCAATCAACGCAGAACTACAAGAGCCTCCAGACCAAGGCATGCTGGCTCCGGTGGTCCAACTGTCCGCGACAGGATCATAGATCTGCACACGGCCAGCTGCGCCCGAGCCAACCCCTCCGAAAAGCAGGACCTTGCCCTGCCAGACTTCGCAGGCATGGTGATCCCCTGGGTACGGGCGTGGCGCGCGGGGAGCCAACCACGTCCGGGCCAGCAAGTCGTAAACATGTGTCTGATCAGACCCCTCCCCCATGAGGAACATCTCGGTTCCGACGACGGCGCACACAACCTCACCCAGGGCAACCGGCATCGAGGGAGCACTCCGCCAGTAGCCCAACATGTTGCCCGCATCCTGAGGAAGCGCGAGGAAGGCATCGGAGATACTGCTGGCACTCACCCCTTCCCTCACCACCACATCGTATAGCGCGTCGACGTTGTTGACCGCCAGAGCGGGGAGGATCCCCGTGATCCTCTGCGAGGTGACCGAAGTGACGACCGCAGGCACACCACCCACCGTTACCGTTGTCTGTCCTGGAACAAAACCCACGCCGCCTATCACAAACGCTGTTCCCCCTCCCGCTGGGGCACGCCAAGGGCTGATCTCGTACGCCGTCAAACCCGTAGCTGCGGCATCGCTGGGGCGCAGAAAACGCAGACGATTTTGGGTGAAGTCCACAGCCACAACCGTCCCCCCGGGGCCCACGGCCAGATTCAAACCACCCGTAGCGGGGGAGATCCACTGAGTCGACTCGACGACTTGCCCCTCCTCATCAAGTTCCACCAGCATCTGGCCAACGTTCCACTGTTGCACGACCAACCAGCCTCGTAGTTGCGCACCAAAGGTGGTCGAGCGGTACTCCCTGACTCCGTTCACCGACGAAGCCAATTCAATGATGTGCTGAGAGAACTCCCCGCTCTCGGCCTCGCTTTCGTCCCGATAGACGTACTGCCTGGGATCGAGGAGACCCCGACTGCGGTTGGCGTGCCCGTAATAGGCCCCCTCCTCAACCCACATCAACTCGTCATCCCCATTCCCATGTGAACCCGTGTCGCTGTTGGGACCAGTGGACTCGTACCCGAAACCGTAGTTAGGGCCATTGTCGGTGGCATACAAAGATCCGGAGGTGGTGAGTGCCAGGTCAAACCCATTCCGGAAGCCATGGGCGAAACTGAACACGTCCACCCCTGGGGCTACATCCGTGTTCTCAGCCAGGACCTGATCGGTCACAGGACTCCCGGTTGCCCGATCCAGATAGCTCACATTGCCATTGAAATTGTTCCGGGATGTAAGGGCCTTGAGGATCGCTCCGGAGAGCGGAGACTCGTCGAGGTCCCCGATGGCGGAGTGCCTCACCCCGGCGTTCGTATTGCCCCCCATGCATATGAGCAGGTCCCCGTTGTGATCGAACACAAGACCGTTGACCCCGTGGTCGTGATTGGAAGTGGGCAGACCGTCGACCAAGACCTGGGGACTGTCAAAATCGGGGCCCGTCAAGACGGACACCTGCCCCGTAAAGGGCGATGGGCCCGAGAAGGAACCTCCACCATTGAGCCAATGCTCACCGTGCCCTACGTACAACTTCACGGGCCCGGTGGGATCGTCGTACGGGTTGACGGTGATCCCGCACAGATCGGAATTGGTCAGAGCGCTGATGCCCGGGTGCAAGACCACGCCGGCACCCTGCAGGTACCAGTTCTCATCAAACGACAACTCCGCGATGCGTCCGTCCAACAACCCCACGTAGAACTTGCCATTGGGGTGGAACACGCCACAGGTTGGACCGGTCAGGCCAACGTCACGATCCACCAGAGCATCAAACACGATGGGAACCGGCCCGTCCGGCTTGTATTCAAATTCCAGCGCATTGCTCACTCCAGCCGGCGTTTCAACGCTGACGAAGATCTTGCCTTGCCCCGGGGGCGAGATGAACTCCAGCTTGCCATCCTCCCAACCCGACAAGTCCGCGAAGGCGAAGTCCACCAAGCCGCCCCAGTGCACAACCACCTGATCGGGGGGGAAAAAACCAAAGCCCAAGAGGGTGATAACGTTGCCGCCACTTTCGTTACCGACTGGAGTCATGAGGTGCAGAGTGGGGACCGTTCCGACTTCGCTATGAGTCAGTCCCTCTTCGAAATCCACTGCCCCAGAACCATCAATGGTTACGGTCAACCCCAGGGGCAACTGCGCGCCGTCTGCGACGGCCCAGCGAACCTCCAGGGAATGAGATCCCGCAGCCAGACTGTTGGAACCGCTCACGACAGCACCATCTACTCGCACTCGCGACCCATAGCCACCTAGCGTGTCAAACTGCACCTGTGCCGCGGCACCCAGGACGAAGTCCGACTGCGTGCGCACAAGCACTTCGCTCGTCAGACCACTTCCACCGACCGACCCCGACACAAGGTCCACCTGATGGTCCAGTCGTCGCTCCACAAAACTCGCCAATCCCAGGGAGGCGTCCAGCAGGGCAGCGGCCCCCCCACTCGTGCCATCGAAGTAGGAGGCCAGAATCCCGGGCACAGTCGAAAGGGTGTGCACGTCCAGCGGCGCGCTGACACTCGCCTGATCGGGCGGGACCTTGTCGTCCCAGATGGTCAAGGTGACCTGGCTCTGGCCGACAGCCACGGATTGCACTGTGTCGGCATCGGTTGAGACGACGTTTCCGTCGATTTGCCACTCAAATGCATCCAAGGCCTGCCCCGGCTCATGCGTATGGGAGTTGGAGCCGACCAGCCCCACGGTGTCGAACCCGTCCCCGTCGAAGTCAATGTAGATCGTCCGGTCCATTTCCAGGTCCGGGTGGAGGTAACCCCAACCCGGTTCACCGCCGATACCCAGCAACTCGGCCTCGACCATTCCAAAATCACCAGCGAGCTCCAGATTCAGGAGGTGGCTGTCGTGATAGGTGGGCTGAAAGAACACGGGAATAGCCACGCTCTGTCCGGCAGGCAGATCCCAATCCACTGAATAGCCCGTAGTGACATCCCCACCCCAGTAGTTCACGTTGTCCACACGCACAACAAAGTCCCGGCCCGACCCGTAGCCAGTGCCATCCAGGACAAAGTCCAGGTTCGTCACCTTGGCAGGTGCCAGACCGGAGTTGGTGACGAGCAGCGTCAGCTGGGCCACAGAGCTCACATCCACGGCACCGAAATCCAGTTGGTCTGCGTCGCCATCAACGAGAGCCATGGAGCGGACTTCAACGGCGGCCACCAAGGCTTCGCCGACTGTGCCCACAAAATCCAGCCCCAGGCTGCCACCGTCAACGACGACCCGCTTCACCGGGCTCCGCCAAGCGAACTCCTTGCCCACCAGCGCCACCAGATCGATGCCCTGCAAGACAGAGGAACCCTCCATTGCCACGTCGAACACGCGCTCGCCAGGGTTGTCATGAACCAGTTCGGCCGCGTGTATGATCACGTCATAAGTTCCATCCGGCAGGGGCAGTGAGTAGCCGAAGGCCGCGCCGCTCCGGGCTGTTCGGTACAGATCATCCTCCGGGGTGCCCGAGATGTTCGCCGTGGACGACACGGGATTGGAGGTTCCCTGCAGTCCGTAATCGGCGCACCAGCGCTGTCCGCCACCATCCAGATGCTCGAACGTATCCGCATTCAACAAGACATCCGCCCCGGGCGGTCCTATCGCAATGCCACTTAGGAGTGGACGAGCGTATCCTCTGCTGCCCGGCCTCTGACGGATACGAGCAAAGGCCTGAGTCAGATCCTTGGCCAGGGGCAGGAACTCCACCTGCAAGGAGGTGCTCGCCCCCGGCGCCAACGTGTGTGGCAGCGAATCCGAGTAGGTGATCTGGAAGTCATCGTCGCTAGAGCCCTCCAAGGCCAGACCCCGGAACTCGATGGACTGGGACTGCGTATTGACGACCTGGAAGAGCTGAACCTGGGCCGGATCCCCCACTCGCTGCGGAGAGAAGTCATAGCCCCAGGGCTTGAGCTCCAGGCACCCGGGCCACCGATCCCCGTGGGGGCCATCGTCGTCCAGCAGAGTTACCGTCTGCACGTCAGTCGGGCCCAAGGTCGCGCCGCTGGGCGTCAGCAGAGTCACCACGATGGTCTCCGGCATCTCGACGAGAGCATCGTCAACGGGCAGCAAGAGCACATCGGCAAAGCGAGTGCCCGCGGGGATTACGACCGGATTCGGACCTGGACTGTAGTCATCCGGATCCACAGCGGTACCTGTGGCCACAAAAGGCACAAGAACGTCGCTGCCTTGAACGTCGGATAACTCGATCCGGAGGGTGACCGGCGAAACATGCTCGTGCGCAATACTTGAGGCTTTGGTGAATTCCACAGTCGGAATCCCTCCCCCTGCGCCAACCGCCCCGGCTCCTCGAGCAGAGAAGAAGGGTGACAGGCACAACGCGAGCACAACGGAACGTGCGGAAAAGCGAGCCGAGCTGAACATGGAGCGGGGACTAGGGGGCGCTATATCCTGTACATTCAATTGCTGACCCGCCACCCCAAATCCGTCACCAAGCCGCAGCCCCCAACAGCGTCCCACCGGGGACATCAGTTCGGGCACATCAGTTCGGGCACATCAGGTTGCAGGGACCTGCCGCCCGCACGGCAGCCTAGTTGAGGAAGCGCACGCCCCGGAATCGAGCTGGTGAGGCGCCATGGCTCATCTCGGCCGTCTGCATGGGGTTGCCCTTCCCGCAATTGGGTACACCCCACAGATCCCAGTGACTCTCATCGCAGACGGCGTCGCAGCTGCGCCAGAAATCCGGGCTGCGCCCCTGGTATGTTGGACGTCGCACCAATTTGCCGAGCTTGCCATCCTGGATCTCCCATCCTATCTCCGTGGTGAATTGGAAATTCAGGCGGCGCTGATCGATGGACCAGGTGCGAACCGTATCGGCAAAGATGGCCCCATCTTCGGTGTCAGCCACCAGATCGTCGAACGACCAGGTCCCGGGCTCCAGAGACAGATTGGTCATGCGAATGATGGGCGGGCTGTACCAGCCCTCGGCACGCGCCGTGCCCCGCGAGCGCTCCTCGTCAATCGTGTGAGCCCACTCGCGACTGGTGTGATAGCCCACAAACACGCCCTTTTCTACCACCGGCCAGCGCCCGGAGCGCACGCACTCGTCGTCATAGCCGCGGGTATCCAGGCCTCCAGCTACAGTGGAGTCTGCGACCAGATTGACATACTCCGAGCCGTACTTGTAGCTACCCAGCTTTTCTGTGGTAGCGAACGAGCGCCCCGCCAGGTCAACCTCGTGGCCATGCACACGGTCGAGTTCATTGGGGTGACCAACGGACTCATGGATCTGCAGCATCAACTGGCTACCGCCCAGGATCAGTGTGTGCTCGCCTTCGGGACACAGAGGTGCATGGCACAGGGCTACGCTCTCATCCCGCAAGCGCTCTCCATGGTCGCACAAGTTCAGACCTTCCACGAACTCCCAGCCGGCACTGCGATAGTTACCGCCAAAAGAAGCCGGATAGCTGCGACGTTCAACGGTCCCATTGGCTGCTGAGACACAACTCATTCCGGCCCCTGATCGCACAAGCACCTGATGCAGAGCCGCGCCCTCACTCGATGCCTGCCACTGCTCTTCCCGGCGCAGGGAGAGGCTGGCCGTGCGTGCCACTGTGTCGTCGTGCCCGGACATGGAGTCGGAAGCCGAGCGCAAGAGGTCCAACTTGCTCTTCAGGCCCACGGCGAAGGGGTCCTGCCCGATAGGTGTGACGTACTCCCCCACGTGCCCGTCTTCCGCTGCCAGGCGCAGAGGTTCCCGCCGTGAAGGTGCCACGTCGTGCGCCACCTTTACGGCTCGCCGCACAAGCCCCGGATAGGCATCGCCCACCTCGCTCGCCGCACAGGGCGCCGCAGCAAAGCCCCAGGCGCCGTCCTTCATCACGCGCACCCCGATGCCGAAGTCCTCGGGGGCCTCAGCCTCTTCCAATGAGCCGTCGCGCACGACATAACGCTCCTGGCAGAGACGGTTGATGCGCACGTCCGCGTAGTCGGCACCGGCCTTGAGGGCCTCGGAAACGGCTTGATGGGCTTGGTCGAGCATGGGCTAGAAGTCGGTGGCGGAGGTGAAACGGAAGTTGTCGATACGCATGGCGGGGCAGATAACCTCCCCATCGAACAGGGCGCCGGCCACCTCCAGGGTGCTGCCTACGCCAGACACGTGCTGCAGGGCTCTCACCAAACTCATGGTGAAGCGCAGGTTCTTGACCGCCGCCCCGATCTGGCCACGCTCGATACGGAAAGTACCGTTGCGTGTCATGCCCGTCAGCGTGAGGTCACGCGGCTCGATCATGTTCGTGTAGTGGAACTGGCTGACGAGCAATCCGTTTTCGACGCCGCCGATGAGCTCCTCCAGAGAGGAGTGGCCGGGCGCCAAGAATAGGCTGGTAGTCGTTGGGCCTTCCGCGCAAGGCTGAGGCCGCGCGTGTCCCGTATTGGGTAGGCCCAGGGCCAGCGCCAGACGCGAGTCCGTCACAGGATCGCAGAGGACCCCACCCACCAGGAGCTCCTTGCGCACCTTGGGCGTGCCCTCCCCATCAAATGGCATCCCCGGGTACAGGTCATTCAGGGGGTCGTCATATAGACGCAAGGAATCCGGAAAGAGGCGCTCACCAACACGCCCACACAAGAACGAGGACTGCTCTTTGAATTCTCTGGCACCAAATCCATGACTCTCGGCGAACAGAAGCAAGGAACTCACGGCTGCCGGTTCGAGGACCACGGTGTAGGAGCCGGGCTCCACGCCTTCGGGGGTGCGGTTCATGCACGCTTTGGCCACGGCCCGTTCTACGGTGCGAGCTGCATCCAACTCCTCCACATTGGACACGATCGTCTCCGCAAACCCAGACCCTCCCTCTCCACCCGGTGAGGATGCGGTGAGTGAGAAGGCAGCACGACTGCGTGCCCCGTGCACTGCCCGTCCGGAGGAGTTCACCAGGGTCCGACTTTGGGTCGTTGTCTGGGCAAGACCTGCGGCCTCCAAACCCTGGGCCTCACAAGAACCCAAGGCCAGCGCGATCCAGGACGCCTTCTCCCCCATGGTGTGATCCATCGTCGGCCTCTGCGCAGCGCTCGCGGGCACCTCCACCTCGCCGCCCATGGGCACCAGAGCGCTATTACTCTCGGCGACCTCCGCCAGATCCAGGGCCCGCTGCAAGGTGCGAGCGATGGCATCCTCGTCCAGGGTTCCGCAGGTGGCCCGGGCCTCACGCCAACCACCGAAGGCACCGCGCCCTCCCCCAGCGCTCAACCGCACCCGGATCGAGAGTTGGTGCCGCTCGCGATCCGCATTCTGGGTCGGCCCCGTGCTGGCATAGCGAACGAAGCAATCCTCAACGGACTCCAGGGTGACCTCGGTCTGATCGGCGGAGCTTCGGTCCACGATACCGCGCAGGAGATCCAGCGCGTGGTCGGATTGCAGAAGGGCCATGGGGCTATCGAATGGGGTTGGGGCTCGAACCGTGGGTGACGAGCCAAGAGGATAGGGTCTTGAAGCCCCCGATCAACGCACGACGAAATTCACCAGACGGCCGGGGACCACAATGGTCTTCAGACGCTCCTTTCCGTCCAGGTGCTGAAGCACCGTCCCCTCCGCCAGAGCCTCCAACTCCTCCTTTCCAGATTCCTTGGAAGCCTGGGCGCGGCCACGAACCTTGCCATTCACTTGCACGACGAGCTCAAAACCGTCCGCCACGAGGTAGCGCTCGTCGACACTCGGCCAGGGAGCTCGTGAGATCCCGCCCCCATGGCCCAGTCGCTCCCACAGCTCCTCGGCTATATGCGGAGCGAACGGTGCCAGCGCACAGGCCAGGCGCTCGGCCCGGCTGCGAGTGAAGGCGGCTGGGTTCTTGGTGGCCAGATTCACGAACTCCATGAATGCGGCCACAGCCGTGTTGAAATTGAACTGCCTGAAGGAGTCCTCGACCCGCGCCAGGCAGCGATGGAAGCCGCGCTCGACCTCCAGCCCATCGCCCGTGGGTTCAACGCCTTCATCAGCCGCCTCGAGAAGATGTGGGCGGATGGCCTCCTGCCCCTCGGGGTCCACATACAGGCGCCACACACGATCGAGGAAGCGCCGGGCTCCAGGTACGTCGCGTGGGTTCCAGGGCTTGGAATCCGCCAGGGGCCCCATGAACATCTCGTACAGGCGGAAGGTGTCCACCCCAAACGCATCACAGACCTCATCGGGATTGACCACGTTCTTGAGCGACTTGGACATCTTGGCCACGACCTGCTCAAGGACCTCTCCGCTCTCCTTGCTGCGACCCTCGTCCCCGTCCACCGTCACCTCATCGGCGCTCACCAAACGGCCGGAAGCATCCTTGTAGGCAAAAGCCTGCACCATGCCCTGGTTGAACAGCTGCTGGAACGGCTCCTTGGTGGGCACGAGGCCTTCGTCATAAAGCACCTTGTGCCAGAAGCGCGCATACAACAAGTGCAGGACAGCATGCTCCGTCCCGCCGATGTAGAGATCCACGTTGTTCCAGTACTCAAGCGCCTCGCGTGACGCGAAGGCTTCCGAGTTGTTGGCGTCCATGAAGCGCAGGTAGTACCAGCAGGAGCCTGCCCAACCCGGCATGGTGTCCGTGTCCCGCAGATAGGACTCTCCCGTCTCGGGATCCGTCACCTGCACCCAGTCGGTAACCTTCGACAACGGCGGGGACCCATCGGGTGGCGGCGCGAAGTCGTCCATGGCGGGAAGCTCCACGGGCAGATCCTCGTCCCTCACGCGCTGGTGGCTACCGTCCTCCTTGTGCAGCACGGGAAAGGGCTCGCCCCAATAGCGCTGCCGCGAGAACAGCCAATCGCGCAGGCGATAGTTGACCTTGGCCTTGGCCACGCCCTGCTCCTCGAGCAACTCCGTCGCGCGCAGCTTCGCCTCAGCTGTAGGCAGGCCATCCCAGAGGGGAGAGTTCACGCTGATTCCGTGGCCCAGAAAGCAGCCATCCTCGGGTGCGGACTCCCCCTCAACGGGCCGGACGACCTCCCTCACGGGCAGGTCAAAGGCGGTCGCGAATTCGAAGTCACGGTCGTCGTGACCCGGGACACACATGATGGCCCCGGACCCGTAGCCCATCAGCACATAGTCCGCCACCCAGATCGGGAGGCGAGCTGCGGGGTCGGCTGGATCCATGAGGGGATTCAGTGCCCAGGCACCGGTGAAGACACCGGTCTTGTCTTTGCTGACCTCCATCCGCTGGAGCTCGGACTTGGAGCTGGCCTCCCGGATGTAGGCCTGCACCTGATCGCTCTCTGCCTTGCCGGTCAAGCTCGCCACCAGCGGGTGCTCGGGAGCCAGGACCATGAACGTCGCACCGAACAGGGTGTCGGGCCGGGTGGTAAAGACCTCCAGGCTCTCGTCCGTGCCCTCCACGGTGAACCGGATCTCAGCCCCCTCGGAACGGCCGATCCACTCGCGCTGCATGGTCTTGACCGAAGCGGGCCAGTCCACCTCATCCAGATCCTCGATCAAGCGGTCGGCGTAGGCGGTGATCTTCAGCATCCACTGACGCAAGGGACGCCGCTCGCACGGGTGATCCCCACGCTCACTGCGACCGTCGATAACCTCCTCATTGGACAGCACGGTCTTGAGCTCCTCGCACCACCACACGGGCACCTCGGCCTGATACGCCAGGCCCCGGTCGTACAGGCGCGTGAAGATCCACTGCGTCCAGCGGTAGTAGTCGGGGGTGCTGGTGGAGAAGGCCCGCGACCAGTCGTAGGACAGGCCGATCATCTTCAGCTGCCGCTCGTAGTTGGCAATGTTATCGGCCGTGGTCTGTGCCGGATGCTTGCCCGTTTGAATCGCGTACTGTTCAGCCGGTAGGCCAAATGCGTCAAAACCCATGGGGTGCAACACGTTGAAGCCCTGCATGCGCTTGCGGCGCGCCACGATATCGCTGCCGATGTAGCCCATCGGGTGGCCTACATGGAGCCCCGCCCCGGATGGGTAGGGAAACATGTCCAGGACGTAGTACTTCTCCTGGTCCGGCTGAAAGCCCTCATCGCCGGGAGAGAGTGCACGGAAAGGTCGACTCGCCTCCCAGGAGGCCTGCCACTTGGGCTCAATGGACGCGGGATCGTAGGACTGGGGCAAGGAGGGGCTCCGGGAGGGAAGGCGGGAGGTGGAGACGACCGTGTGCAGACGCCCTGTTGGGGAAGGAGGCCCGCATGGGGCCCTCAGGGGCCGCAGAGTCTACAAGGAAATTGCGCAGCGGGTCGTTGACGCAAAGGCCCCTGGGGGCCATCTTGTCCGGCCCGATCGGCCGTCAGGTGGGCAGCAGACAACCTGGCCACACGCACAACGGGGGATTAGCTCAGTTGGTAGAGCGCTTGAATGGCATTCAAGAGGTCAGGGGTTCAACTCCCCTATCCTCCACCACCCACCGGCCGGCGCGGATTTCCGCTCCGGCCGGTTCCTTTTGCCCCCTCCCAACGGGTCGACCCGTTTCTGGTGGCGGGCCCCCACAACCGTTAGCCTCAGACGGCGCCGCACGCTCATGACCGACCTCTCCCATCCCGACCGCTTGGCCAAGGTCGCCGCCTTGCGCGAGCAGGGCATCGACCCGTACCCCACCCGTGGGGTCGATGCCACCCATGTTGGCTCCGTCCGTGACGGCGCGGGGTCGCCCGATGAGCCCGGTCCCCTGGTGGGCGAAACGGTCACCGTGGCCGGGCGCCTCATGGGCCTGCGCGACTTCGGCAAGCTCATCTTTGCACCGGTCCTGGACCGCACGGGTCGCCTGCAGGTGGGCCTGCAGAAGCAGCGCCTGAGCGAGTGGTGGCCTCTGCGCAAGAACCTCGATGGCGGCGACCTGGTGGCCATCCGAGGTGAGCTCGGCTTCACCCAGAAAGGCGAGCCCACGATCTGGGCCGAGGAGGTGACGATCCTGGCGAAGGCCGTCGCACCGCCGCCCGAGAAGTGGCATGGCCTGACGGACAAGGAGTCACGCTATCGCCGACGCTATGTGGACCTCTGGGCCTCTGAAGGAGTCCAGGATGTCTTCATCAAGCGCAGCAAGACACTCTCCGCCATGCGTGCCTACCTGGAAGAGGAAGGCTACCTGGAGGTCGAGACCCCCACCCTGCATCCCATCTCCGGTGGAGCTGCAGCGCGCCCGTTCGTCACGCACCACAACGAGCTCGACTCGGACCTCTACCTGCGCATCGCCCCCGAGCTCTACCTCAAGCGCCTGATCGTGGGCGGCATGGAGCGCGTCTTCGAGTTCGCGCGCAACTTCCGCAACGAGGGTGTCAGCTACCGCCACAACCCCGAGTTCACCATGCTCGAGCTCTATGAAGCGCAAGCCGACTACCTGCGCATGATGGAGGTGACCGAGCAGCTGATCGAACGTGCAGCCCTCGCCGTCAATGGCACCACCAAGATCGAGTTCCGCGATGAGAGCTACGACCTGAAGGCACCCTTTGAGCGCGTGCGCTACACCGATCTGTTCTCGGAGCACGTGGGAGTCGAGTTTGACGACGAGGAGGCCGTGCGTGGCGTCGCCAAGGAGCTGGGCATCGACGACCACGGTGACTACTGGAAGCTCATGAACGACGTCTTCGAGGCGCGCTGCGAGCCCCACCTGGTGGGGCCGGTGTTCTGCACGGACTACCCGGTGGCCATCTGCCCTCTGGCCAAGGCGTCCGCCGAGGACCCGCGCCTGGCGGAGCGTTTCGAGGTTTTCATTGCCGGCATGGAATTGGGCAATGCCTTCACCGAGCTCAACGATCCCGCCGAGCAGGAGCGACGCTTCAGTGAGCAGGTGGCCTCCAAGGATCCCGAGACCCCAGGAGAGGTCGACTACGACTACGTCCAGGCGCTCGAGTACGGAATGCCTCCCACGGGCGGCTTGGGCATCGGCATCGACCGGGTGGTCATGCTGCTCACGGGCTGCGACTCCATCCGCGACGTCCTGCTGTTCCCCGCCATGCGCAAGCTGGTCGAAGGAGAGGCGGACGAGTCCGCCCAGGACCCGACGGAGTCCAAAGGCTAGGATGTACCGCTGGTTCTTGAGCCTGCGCTACCTGCGCGCCCGGAGAACGAACTGGATCGGTGCGGCGGGCATCACGGTTGCCGTGGCGGCCCTGATCCTGATCCTCTCGATCATGTCGGGGTTCCTGCAGGAGAGCCGCAACCACCTGCGCGGCAATCTGGGGGACCTGATCATCATGCCCAACCAGGACTCTCCCCTGAGCGGTAGCGGCAGGGTCCTGCCCAAGACCGATGAGGCGGCCATGATGGAGATCGTCCGGGCCAACCCACACGTGAGCGGCGCCTCACTGCAGATGGCCTGGTACGGCATGCTGGTCCCCGACTCGAAGAGCGCGCTCTTGAAGCACCCCGTCTTCGGAGACCTCTCGCTCATCCACCTGGTGGGCATTGACGTGCCTGATGAGTACGGGGCCAGCGACCTGCAGGAGAACATGCAAGCCTCCGAAAACACCGGCAGCTTCAAGGTGACTCCGGTGGCGGATCTTCAGCACCCCTTCGACCCGCCGCCCTTTTATCGCTCCGAAGGCGCACCCAAGGCGGGCATAGTGCTCGGGGCCCAGCTGGCAGCCGCATGGAACCTGCACCCGGGCGATGAGGTGGAGCTGTTCAGCCTGGGCGTGGACCCCATCACCCGCAGCGTGGAGGGCCAGGGCTGCAACCGCACCTTCGTGGTCACCGGGACATTCCGCAGTGGTGAGAATGCGATGGACATGGAGCGCGTGTATGTGGATCGGCGCGCACTCGCGGACATGCTGGGACGCACCACGGCCTGGAGCCAGGTCCTCGTCAAACTGCACGACTACGAAGCGGACAAGGTCGGGGCTGTGGCCAGCTTGCGCTCAAGTCTGGCCGAGGGCGGGTTCGTGCACAGGCCCTCTGGCGACAATGCGAGCGACTACTACCGAACGGAGGTACGCACGTGGGAAGACCTGCGCGGCAATCTCCTCGGAGCCATCGAGAACGAGAAATCCCTGATGGGCATCATGCTCTCCCTGGTGATGGTGGTGGCCGGTTTCACGGTCTTCGCCATCCTCTCCATGATGGTCTCGGAGAAACGCCGGGACATCGGCATCTTGACAGCCCTCGGCGCCCACCCCTCCGGAGTGATGAGCCTGTTCCTCATGATCGGCTGCTGGCAGGCCTTCCTGGGCGCCAGCCTCGGAGCCGTGCTCGGCGTACTGGGTGCCCTCAACATCGACGCCATCGAGACCAAGCTCTCCAGGTGGTTCGGCATCCAGATCTTCGACCGCAGCATCTACCTCTTCGACCACATCCCCAGCGTGATCGAGGTCACGGGGGTGGCCATGATTGTCCTGGGAGCCGTCACCTGCACCCTGGTCTTTGCTGCGGTTCCCGCCTGGCGCGCCGCGCGCCTGAATCCCATCGATGCCCTGCGCTTTGAGTGAGATGACCGACCCAAGCAACGCCCCCACCACCGCTGGCGCACCGGCCGCAGATGTCATTCTGTCGGGCCGTGGCATCCGACGCGCCTTCCCCGTGGGCGAACGAAGCCTGGAGATACTGCACGGCGTAGACCTGGAGTTGGGGCGTGGCCAACGAGTCTCGTTGATGGGTGCCTCAGGGGCGGGAAAGACGACCCTGCTCAACATCCTGGGCCTACTCGACCGCCCAACCGAGGGGGAAGTATGGCTGAATGGACAGCCAGCGTGGTCCCTGACCACCCGCGAACGCGCCCGACTTCGTAATGCCTCCATTGGCTTTGTATTCCAGTTCTACCACCTGCTTGCTGAACTCAGCGCACTGGAGAACGCCCTGCTGCCCGCCATGATCGCCCTACCCAAGGCGGCATATCGAACCAGCCGAGAGCAGTATGAGGCCAAGGCCGTCGAGATGCTTGAACGCTTTGGGCTTGGCGACCGCCTCAAACACCGGCCCGGGCAACTCTCTGGCGGTGAGCAGCAACGCGTCGCGATCGCTCGCGCCCTCCTGCTCGACCCGCCCCTGATCATCGCCGACGAGCCCACCGGAAACCTGGACAGCACTACCGAAGAGCAAGTACTGGAGATCTTGCTTGAGGAGCAAGCCACGCGCCATGCGGCCCTCCTGCTCGTGACCCACGATAAGCGTCTTGCCCAGCGCTGTGAGCGCATGGTGCACATGGAAGACGGTCTCATCCAGGCCGACTCGGCCCTCCCGATTCCGACCTAGCTGCCCTGGCCGTCTGAGTCGGCACCCGGGGAGAACCCGGGTTCCGCGCCGAAGAAACTGCCTCGCCACCCAAGACGCTCACGTAGCCGACGCCATGGAGTGGCTCCAGCTGGCGCCAACAACGGGTAGGTATTGCGATGGCGCCGAATGATCAGCCGCGCGCCCTCCTGCAATGACGCCAAGGGGTGGCCGTCGACCACCAGGCTCACCGGGCCGGCCGCCCCCGACACACACACCGAGGCCTCCAGCAGGGGGTCCAGCACGAGGGGCCGGTTGGACAGGGAATGGGCGGCGATGGGCGTGACGACAACACCGTTCATGGAAGGGGCAAGAACCGGACCGCCCGCTGCGAGAGAGTAGGCCGTGGAACCCGACGGGGTGGCGAAGATCAGGCCATCGGCGCGGTAGTCGGTGACGACCTCCTTGCCAACTTCCAGGCGCAGGGTGAGCAGGCCGTGGGTGTCGCCCCGGCTCAGGACCAGATCATTGAGCGCCACGGCTGAGAGACCCTCATCCCCTTGAGCCTCGAGCATCATGCGATCCTCCCACTCGGCCCGTCCGGCGAGCACGTCCCCCAGTCCCTCGCGCCAGGTTCGCGCCTCCACGTGAGCCAGGAATCCCAGCTGGCCGAACTTGATGCCGACCACCGGTACGGGCTCCTCCGCGAACACACGTGCGGCTGAGAGCACGCTACCATCGCCGCCAAGGACCACGATCAGGTCAGGCCGTGGGCCGCTGAAGCCCTTGCCGGGCCCTGCAAACTCCTGGCTGAAGGCACGCACGTTCTCCTCAAGCTGAACCGAGAGGCCGTGGCCTTGAAGCCAGGTGTGCACCTCCCCCACCTCCGCCAGCACCTCGCTCTTCTGGGTGTCCGCCAGGACGAGCACCTGACGCAGGGAAGCGGCAAACTCTTCTCGGGTGGCGTGTGACATGTTGGTCTGCGGCCCTGAACAGGCTCACTTCACCGCCTGGGCGGAAAACAAACCCCGCACCGAGCGACACACCCCCTCAGCGTCCAGTCCCAGGACAGCCAACTGCTCCTCACGAGTCGTCCTGTGCTCCACATAACAATCGGGGATCCCGAGCACCTTGATGTGCAGTGGCGGCAGACCATCACGCGCAGGACGCATACGGTTGCAACTCTCCAACACAGCTGATCCAAAACCGCCAGCCCGCTGGTGATCTTCCAGGGTCACGATGTACTTCATGCTGCGCGCGTGTTCAGCGAGCAACTCTTCGTCGAGAGGCTTCACCCAACGCGCATCCACAACGGTGATGGACATTCCCTGCGCCTCCAGGAGCTGCGCGGCAGCCAGGGCCTCCTCGACCATTGAACCCAGAGCCCACAGAGCCACCTGCCCGCCACTGCGTAGCACCTCGGCCTTGCCGGGCGTCATCTCGCGGCGCTCCTGCTCATGGAAGACCTCCTGCACAGGACAGGTTCCCCGCGGGAACCGCAGGGCCACCGGGCCGTCCTGAGCCAGGCACGCGGCGAGCATGCGCTGCATGTCGGTCTCGTCACGGGGAGCGCCGAGCATCATGTTGGGCAGCACCCGCAGATAGGCCAGGTCGAACACCCCGTTGTGGGTAGGACCGTCCTGCCCCACGGGACCGGCGCGATCCAGGGCCAGTATGACCGGCAGGCCCTGCAGGGCGATCTCCTGGAAGACCTGGTCGTAGCCGCGCTGGAGGAAGGTGGAGTAGATCGCCGCCACAGGGCGCAGGCCCGAGCGGGCCATACCCGCAGCCATGGCCAGCAGATGCTGCTCTGTGATCCCCGTGTCGTAGAAACGACCGGGAAACCGCTCGCCGAAGACATCCAGTCCCGTGCCCGAAGGCATGGCGGCGGTCAGGGCGCGGATACGCATGTCACCTTCTGCCAGGGAGCAGAGAGCCTGGGCGAAGGCCTTGGTGTAGGGCACCGGCTTGGGTCCGGCGGGCGTCGCAC
>PBIX01000083.1 GCA_002720975.1 Planctomycetota bacterium
CCCGAGCCCGAAGCGGCACCCGAGCCCGAAGCGGCACCCGAGCCCGAAGCGGCACCCGAGCCCGAAGCGTCCCCCGAGACGCTGGCCAGCGAAAAGCCCGAACCGATCGAGGAGGCGAGCACCGAAGAGAGCTCGTGAATCCGGAACTCGTCCATGGCACCCCCGTGACCGGCGCTGGCTGCCCAGAATGCTTGACGGACGGGCCTTCGCTCCACACAATGCTGCCCCATTTTTCGGGCGGCGCTCCCCCTGTGAGGGGGACTCACGCTGAACCAATCCAGACCTCATGCCGACCATCAACCAGCTGATCCGCAAGGGCCGCAAGAAGGCGACCAAGCGCTCGAATTCTCCCGTGCTGGAGTCGTGCCCCCAGAAGCGGGGCGTGTGTCTGCAGGTCAAGACCCAGACGCCGAAGAAGCCGAACTCCGCCCTGCGCAAGATCGCGCGGGTGCGCCTGTCCAACGGCAAGGAGATCACCGCCTACATTCCGGGTGAAGGTCACAATCTCCAGGAGCACTCGGTCGTGCTCGTGCGCGGTGGCCGTGTTCGAGACCTTCCCGGCGTTCGATATCACATCCTGCGCGGCACGCTCGATACGGGCGGTGTCGAAGACCGCAGCAAGAGCCGTTCCAAGTACGGAACCAAGCGTCCCAAGAAGTAGCCTCCTGTCATGCCGCGCAACTACAAGTCCACCGCCGTCTTCATTAAGCCGGATCCCAGGTTCGGGTCGATGCTGGCGTCCAAGCTGATCAACAAGATCATGCTCGACGGCAAGAAGAGCACGGCCCAGAAGATCTTCTACGATGCCCTGGACATCGCAGCGAAGAAACTCCCCGAGGTCGAGGAGACCGAGGAGATCTTCACGAAGGCCATCGAGAACGCCCGCCCCACTGTGGAGGTGCGCTCGAAGCGTGTGGGTGGCGCGAACTACCAGGTCCCGCGCGAGGTCAAGCGCGGGCGCCAGGAGACCCTTGCGATTCGCTGGGTCGTGGACAACGCCCGCAAGAAGAAGGGCAAGCCCATGGCACAGCGCCTGGCAGAAGAACTGATCGACGCATACAACGGCACTGGAGCGTCGGTCCATTGGAAGGAAAACATCCACAAGATGGCCGAGGCGAACAAGGCCTACGCGCACTACGCGTAGTCCGTATCCGCCCCGCCCATGGCCGGCCGGTCGCCCGGAACGCCCGAGCGTCATGCCGACTGCCCCGAGCGACGTCCTGATCCTGAGGGATCCGCGAGAGTCGACTCGCAAGTGTTCGCTGACGCCCCTGCGCGGGAAACCGGGGGTGAGGTTCGTCGCCTATCATCGCGACAAGCACATCGAGGCGGGCGAGCGGGTGCTGCTACACCCCGATGGGGAGCCCCTGTCGGCCGCTGACGGGGGCCGCGGCCTGCTGCTGGTGGACTGCTCCTGGCGCAGGCTCGACAGCCTGCTCATCACCGTCGATGGCGACCCACCCCGGCGCAGTCTGCCGGAGCTCACCACCGCCTACCCGCGCCGCAGCCGTACCTTCGAGGACCCCGCGCGTGGCCTGGCCTCGATCGAGGCTCTCTACGCAGCTCTGGTCCTGCTCGGCAGACCCACCCGAGGCATTCTGAGCGGCTATCTGTGGGCCGGGGAGTTCCTGGCGGCGAACCCCGAGCTGGCTGGCCGCTGATACCGACCCGCTCAGGAGCTACTCTCTGCCCACCATGGGCCTCGATCGAGTCCGCAACTTCGGCATCGCTGCCCACATCGACGCCGGGAAGACCACTGTCTCCGAGCGCATGCTGTTCTACAGCGGCGTCGAGCACCGCATCGGTCAGGTCGACGAGGGCACGGCCGTCATGGACTGGATGGCGGAAGAGCGCGAGCGCGGGATCACCATCACCGCGGCTGCCACGCGCGTTCCTTGGCGGGACCACGCCCTGAACCTGATCGACACTCCCGGGCATGTCGATTTCACCGTGGAGGTCGAGCGCTGCATGCGCGTGCTCGACGGCGCGATCCTCGTCCTGGATGCCGTGACGGGAGTGCAGGCCCAATCGGAGACCGTCTGGCGGCAGATGGACCGGCACGACGTTCCGGCGATCGCCTTCGTCAACAAGTGCGACCGCCCGGGCGCTGACTACCTCGCGGCCGTGGCCACGATGCAGGAGCGCCTGGGTGCGCCCGGCATTCCCGTCCAGCTGCCTCTCGACCTGAGGGGCGAACCGCGGCTGATCGTGGACCTGCTCACGGGCCGCGCTGTCCGGTACCACTCCGACCGCGAGGGCCGTGGGCCCGATGTCGTGGACCCGCCCGCCGAGGCCGCCGATGAGATCGGCGTGCTGCGCTCGGAGCTGATCGATGCCCTCGCGGAGGAATGCGAGGAGGTGCTCGCCTGCGTGCTGGAGGAGCGCGAACCGTCGGTCGAACTGCTGGTGCGCGCCCTCAAGGCGCGCGTCCTGGCCCGCACCCTGGTCCCCGTGCTGTGCGGCGCCGCCCTGCGCAACCTCGGCGTCCAGCCGCTCCTCGACGCCGTGGTCGACTACCTGCCCTCGCCGCTCGAGGTCCCGCCGGTGGAGGGGATGGAGCCCGACTCCCTCGTGCATCAGACGCGTCGGCCGTCGACGGGTGAGCCCTTCTCCGCCCTCGCGTTCAAACTGCACACGGGTCCCCATGGGGATCTGACCTTCCTTCGCATCTACTCGGGCAAGCTCACCCCCGGGCAGGCGCTGCTCAATCCGCGCGCCGGAAAGAAGGAGCGAGCGGCCCGTATCCTGCGCATGCACTCCGAGGCCAGCGAGTCCCTCGAGAGCGCCGGAGCGGGCGACATCGTGGCTGTCACGGGCCTGAAGTGGACCGGCACCGGTGACACCCTTTGCGCGCGCGAGGCGCCGATTCTGCTCGAGGCCCTTGAGTTTCCCGAACCGGTCATCACGCGCGTGGTCGAGCCAGCGAGCGGAGTCGAACGAGATCGCCTGCGCCAAGCTCTCGAGCGCCTGGGTCACGAGGACCCCAGCCTGCACGTGCGGGAGGACGTGGACTCGGGCCAGTGGACGATCGCGGGAATGGGGGAGTTGCACCTGGAGGTCGTGCAGCACCGCCTGCAGGCCGAATTCGGCCTCTCGCCGCGGGTGGGTCAGCCGCGCGTTGCTTACAGGGAGACGGTCCTCTCCGGGGCCACTGGCCGCGGAGTGGTCGATCGCGTCCTGGGAGGGAAGGAAGTCTTCGCCGTGATCGAACTCTCCCTCGCCCCTACATCCGGAGGGCTCGCGCCGAACATCGACCTCGCTCCCGACTGCCTCCTGCCCGTGCCCGTCCGCGAGACGGTGGAGGAGGCCCTGATACTGGAGGCCCAGGTCGGACCGCGCTTCGGCTATCCCCTCGTGCGCGCCGCCATCCAGATCGGATCGGTGGAAGTACGCGAGGGGAAGATCAGCGACGTGGCCTTCGCCCAGGCCGCGGTGGCCGCCCTGCGCCAGGCCATGGCCGGCGCCGAGTGCGCCCTCGAGGAGCCGATGATGGCCTTCGAAATCCAGACGCCGGGAGAGTTCTCCAGCGGCATCATCGCTGACCTGAACGCCCGCGACGCCGAGCTCTCAGAGGTGGTCGCCGTGGAGACCTCGTGTCGCATCGAGGGCCGTGTGCCCCTCGCGGCCATGTTTGGCTACTCGACTGCGGTTCGCTCCCTTTCCCAGGGCCGTGCCGGATTCAGCATGACGCCCCACGGCTACCGGCCGGTGGCGGAGCGCGACCTGGCCGCTCGCGGCCTGGTCTGGAGCTAGTCCGGATCCCGCATCCAGCGCAGCCACCCCCCCCTAGCGCCGGAGCGCGGGCGGGCTCGGCAGGGCAGCGCATCATGACCCACCTGTCAGGGCGAATACGTGGCCCTGAGTACCCCCGGAGCCGCACTGCGGAGTGTCCGGGGCACCGCCCCGGCACCCTCCTGGCGGTGTCGTCCGGGGGGCTGCGTCCCCCAGAGAGGGTCTGAATCGAACTTGCTGGCCGTCCCTGTTGACGCTACCCCCCTCAGTGCCTATTTTACTCGGCCCTCCAACGCTCCCCAACGGCCAGCACGGCCGGCGGAAACGGCTGCGAAGGGATGTCTAGCTCCGGTTCTCCCCAGCGCCGGAGCGGCACCGAACAGAGCGGCGCCCGGAAGTGCGGCGCCAACCAGAGGCAACCTGACCGGCTCCTGGCACCCGAACGCGTTCGGGTGTGGAAGGCGGTGGGGCCCTGCCATCCGACTGCTAACAGATGAAGGACAAGATCCAGATCCGCATGGAGGCCTACGACCACGAGGCCCTCGACCAGTCCTGTGTCGACATCGTCGACACGGCCAAGAGGACCGGTGCGCGCGTTGCCGGCCCCATCCCTCTGCCCACCCGGATAGAGCGCTACACAGTCCTTCGCTCCCCGTTCATCGACAAGAAGTCCCGGGAGCAGTTCGAGATCCGCACCCACAAGCGGATCATCTACATTTCCGAACCCACCAGTCAGACAGTGGACTCCCTGTCCAGTCTGAACATGCCCGCAGGCGTGGATATCCGTATCAAGGCCTGAGCCTCGAGCGCGGCGCCCCTGGCGCCGCGTCGGACACGGCGACCCCTTCGCCCCACGCCAGAACTTCACTTTGTACACACGGCAGCGCTCTGCCCCGAGGTCTCGTGACCCACGGGCGGCGGTGTCTCACCCAACCACAACTCCGAATCCGCGTGGCCAGGCGTCGAGCGCGCAGCTGATGCGCACACCTGGTCGAACCGGACCCTCCCTGTTTTAGGAATCATGACGCTGATCCTGGGACGCAAGAAAGGCATGACTCAGCTCTTCGCTGAGGACGGCACGGTCACTGGCGTGACCGTGGTCGAGGCCGGTCCGTGCGTGGTGACTCAAGTCCGCACGCATGAGCAGGACGGGTACGCCGCCGTTCAGCTCGGTTTCGAAGACGTGCCCGACAGGCTGGTCTCCAAGCCGCGCAGCGGCCTGTTCAAGAAGACCGGCGTCAGCCCCAAGCGCTTTCTGCGCGAGGAGCGCCTGACGGCCGCCGCGTCGACCGAGGTCGGCGAGTCGGTGACGGTCGAATCCTTCGAACCGGGCGATCTGGTGGACGTGACCGGAACCAGCAAGGGCCGCGGATTTGCGGGCACCATCAAGCGCCACGGCTTCTCGCGCGGCTCCGAGACCCATGGCTGCATGAACGTGCGCCAACCGGGATCGATCGGTTGCTCTGCCTATCCGGCGCGCGTCTTCAAGGGCAAGCGCATGTCCGGCCACATGGGCGCCAGACGTCGCACAACGAAGAACCTGACGATCATGCGCGTCGATAGCGACAAGAACCTGCTGTTCCTCAAGGGCGCCGTGCCCGGGCCGCCCAACGGTTTTGTCCAGGTACGGACGGCCCGTACAGGGATCGTGAAGAAGAAGGGCTGAGAGGGATGCAGGTCAAGAGCTACAAGTCTGGAAGCCTGGGCGTGGTCGAGATCGACGAGGCGCCCTTTGGCGACAAGGTCCTCTACCGGACGTTGAAGGACGCCGTCACCATGCACCAGGCCAACCAGCGCCAGGGCACGACGAACGTGCGCGGACGCTCGGAGGTGCGCGGCACCAACAAGAAGCCCTACCGCCAGAAGCACACCGGCCGGGCACGCGCAGGCGACTGCAAGTCGCCCATCTGGCGCGGCGGGGGTGTTGTCTTCGGCCCGCACCGCCGGGACTACTCCTACCACATGCCGGCCAAGGCGCGCCGCGTGGCCCTGCGCACGGCGCTTGCCGGAAAGTTGAAGGACGACGAGGTCTGCGTTGCCGACCTGGGCTCGTTCTCCGCGCCTTCGGCCCGCTCCGCGCGCAAGGTGATCTCTGATCTGGGGACGCCGCGCCGCATGACCCTGGTCCTCGGTGAGCGCGACGAGCTGGTCTGGAAGTCGTTCCGCAACTTCCCCGGCGTCACCATTCGCATCGCCGAGGAGCTGTGCGCGTACGACGTCGTGGCCGGTGGATTGATCGTGACCCAGGCCGGAGTCCTCGAGGCCCTCGCAGGACGCGTTGGCCTCCCGACTGCCACCGCAGAGGGGGGATCCTGATGACCACGCCCGAGCGGATGTACCGGATCATCAAGCGCCAGGTGATCACCGAGAAGGCTGCCGATGACTCCGGTCGCCGGAATGCGTACCACTTCGCCGTTCCCACGGACGCCAACAAGATCGAGATCCGCAAGGCCGTCGAGAAGCTCTTCGAGGTCAAGGTGGTCGCGGTGAACACCCTGCGGATGCGTGGTAAGTGGCGCCGGCGCGGATACACGACCGGTACGACCAAGCCGTGGAAGAAGGCGATGATCACCCTCGCCGAGGGCCACACCATCGACGCGTTCTAGGACCGCACTACAGGACGAACATCGTGGGCATCAAGAAATACAAACCGACCTCCGCCGGCCGTCGCCACGGCAGCGTCCTCGACTTCGAGGAGCTGACCGGGGTGAAGCCCGAGAAGACGCTGTTGCGGCCCCTCAAGAAGACGGGCGGGCGGAACAATCACGGTCGTATCACCTGTCGGCGACGGGGAGGCGGCCACAAGCGTCGCTACCGCCTGATCGACTTCAAGCGCAACAAGGATGGCGTTCCGGCCACGGTGCGCTCGATCGAGTACGACCCGAACCGTTCGGCGAACATCGCCTTGCTGTACTACGCGGATGGCGAGAAGCGCTACATCATCGCGCCCCTCGGCATGAGCGTGGGCCAGGTGGTCACCTCGGGCCCCGAGGCGGAGTCCCTGCCCGGGAACGCTCTGCGTCTCGCACACATCCCCCTCGGCCTCCACATTCACAACGTGGAACTCAAGCCTGGGCGAGGCGGACAGATCTGTCGTTCAGCGGGGAGTTACGCGCAGCTGATGGCCCGCGAAGGTGACTACGCGGTCGTGCAGCTTCCTTCGGGCGAGCTGCGCCGCATCCACATCACCTGCAAGGCGACGATCGGTCGGATCGGCAACAGCGATCACCAGAACGTCAAGCTCGGCAAGGCTGGGCGACGCCGTCACATGGGGCGCCGCCCGAAGGTGCGCGGTACTGCCATGAATCCCGTCGACCACCCGATGGGCGGCGGCGAGGGCCGCACCGCCGGTGGACGGCATCCCTGCGGGCCGACAGCCGTGCTCTCAAAAGGGGGCAGGACACGTCGTTCTCAGAACCCGACCGACAAGTTCATCATCCGTCGTCGCAAGAAGGGCAGGTAGGCATGATGCACTCAGACCACAGAATGATCCGGAAAACGGTGACTTGGCAGCCGGTGACTCGGCAGAGAGAGAGACGAGCGTAGATGGGTCGCAGCATCAAGAAGGGCCCGTTCATCGACGTCAAGCTAGCCGCCAAGGTGGCGCGCCTGGCGGATATCGGGAGCCGGGAACCGGTCCGGACCTGGGCCAGAGCGTCCACCATCCCGCCGGACTTCGTTGGGTACACGTTTCTTGTCCACAACGGCAACAAGCACATCAAGGTCTTCGTGACCGAGGACATGGTCGGCCACAAGCTGGGAGAGTTCGCGCCCACGCGCACCTTCCGTGGCCACACGAACAAGAAGGAGGGGATGAGGACGTCCCGTTAGGGCGACGCACCCCGCGACACGATGGACGCGAATGCTCTTCAAGGCGCTGCACGTTACACCGCGCGGCATCGTTACGCGCGCCTTACGGCGCGCAAGGCGCGGCTCATCGCGGACCAGATCCGCGGCCGGTCGGCCAACGAGGCGATCGAACTGCTCGAGTTCTCCCCCAAGCGCGCTGGCCACTTCTACCTGAAGTTGCTGCGCTCGGCGATGGCGAACGCAAGTCAGTCAGAAGAGGTGAACCTGAACAGGCTCACCATCTGTGACTGCCGAGCGGACGATGGTCCCATGCTTCAAAACCGCCTGCGCTGGCGCGCCGGCCCCCAGGGGCGAGCGATGCCCTTTGCAAAGAAAACCAGTCACTTGACCGTGACGGTATGCGAGCAGCTCCAGGGAGATGCCGCGCAGCAAGCACCCGATACGGACGAGGTCTCGTCCGAAGGCGAGGAATAGAGATCACATGGGTCAGAAGGTACATCCCACCGGCTACCGCATCGGGACCATCGAGCCCTGGCGCTCGCGCTGGTACGCGAACAAGAAAGATTTCGGTCGCCTGTTGCTCCAGGACAAGGCGATCCGAGACCACATCAACAAGGAGTTTTCCTCGGCGGGAATCCCTCGTATCGAGATCGAGCGCTCAGGTGAGTCGATCAGCGTGATCATCTACTCGGCTCGGCCCGGCGTCCTTGTGGGCCGCAAGGGCGTGCGTGTGGAGCAGCTCAAGAAGGAACTGCAGGCGATCACCGGCACCGAGTGCCACCTGACCTTGCACGAGGTCAAGCGCCCCGAGCTGGAGGCGAAGCTGGTGGCCGAGGTCGTCGCCGAAGCCCTGGAGAAGCGGATGAACTTCCGGCGCGCCATCAAGCGCGCGATCCAGACGACCATGCAGTCCGGCGCCCAGGGCGTGAAGGTCGAGGTCGCCGGCCGCCTGGGCGGCGCGGAGATGGCCCGGCGCAACAAGGAGCGGGAGGGCCGCGTGCCGCTCTCGACCCTGCAGGCCCATGTGGACTACGGAACGGCCCGCGCTTGTACCTCCTACGGGATCATCGGCGTGAAGGTCTGGATCTACAAGGGGGACATCGAACGCGGCAAGTTCATCGATTTCCGCCAGCAGCAGAGCATGACGGCGGGCGCGGACCGCCCGCGCTTCGGCCGCGGTAGGGGCGACTCTCGCCCCCGGAGGGAGCGTTAACGCCATGGCGATGATGCCCAAGCGGACCAAGTACCGGAAGGCGCATAGAGGCAAGATGAAGGGCCAGGCCACGCGCGGGAACCGCGTTTCCTTCGGCGAGTATGGCCTGATGTCCCTGGACTACGGGTGGATCAGTGGACGGCACCTTGAGGCCGGCCGGGTCGCCGCCAACCGTGCGACCGACGGCAACGCAAAGATCTGGATCCGGATCTTCCCCCACAAGCCGATCTCCGCCAAGCCGGCCGAGACGCGCATGGGCAAGGGCAAGGGCGAAGTCGACTACTGGGCCGCCGAGGTGAAGCCTGGAACGGTCATGCTTGAGCTGGGCGGCGTCAACGAGGAAGTCGCCAAGCTGGCATTCAAGCGCGTCGCTCACAAGATGCCGGTCAAGGTCAAGATGGTCCGGCGCCTCCCCACCAACTGACGAGCGCGAAGCTGCCATGAACATCGACGAAGTACGCGGAAAGACTGACTCCGAGCTTGAGTACGAGCTGGAGCAGATGAAGAGAGAGCTGTTCGACCTGCGCATGAAGGCCAGCATGGAGAACATCGGAAACCCGGCTCGCATTCGCGTCCTCCGCAGGGCCATCGCGCGGGCGCAGACCATCTTGCATGAGCGCGCGACCGGAGTGCGCGGACAGGAGCCTCGCTAGCCATGGAGACCGCAGGGATGAGCAGCAGAAACAAGCGCAGGGCCCTTCAGGGGACGGTCGTTAGCGACAAGATGGACGCGACGATCGTCGTCCGCGTGGAGCGCATGGCCCAGCATCCGCGGTACCTGAAGTACATCCGCCGCCACAAGAAGTACACCGCCCACGACGCCTCCGGAGAGGCGGGGACAGGCGATGTCGTCGAGATCATCGAGACGCGGCCCGTGAGCAAGACCAAGCGCTGGCGCCTCGAGCGAGTGATTCGCAAGGCCAGCATCGTCGGGGAGGCTGACGCATGATCCAGATGCAGACCTTCCTCGATGTCGCGGACAACACCGGGGCCAAGCGCGTTCAGGTCATCAAGGTCCTGGGCGGTACTCACCGGCGCTACGCCTCCCTGGGCGACATTGTCGTCGCCACGGTCAAGAAAGCGATTGCGGGCTCGGAGTTGAAGACCGGGACGATCATCAAGGGCGTCATCGTTCGTGTGCGCAAGAACACTCGTCGCAAGGACGGCTCCTACGTACGCTTCGACCACAACGCGATCGTGGTGCTCGACGCCGACGGGAACCCCCGGGGGACCCGCATCTTCGGCGCGGTGGCCCGCGAACTGCGCGAACGGAACTACATGAAGATCATCAGCCTCGCTCAGGAGGTCGTCTGATGCACGTACGCAGAGGTGACCACGTGATCGTCGTGTCGGGAAACGACAAGGGCAAGACAGGCGAGGTGAGGGCGCTGGACCGCAAGCGTGATCGAGTGATCGTCGATGGCGTCAACATTCGCTGGAAACATCGCAAGCCGACCCAGCAGAGCCCTCAAGGGGAGCGGGTGCAGCTGGAGTTTCCGATCCACGTCAGCAACGTCATGTACTACGACGCGGACGCCGGAAAGGGCGTGCGCCGTCGTCCTGGGGGAGAGAGCTGAGTCATGGCCTCCGATAAGAAGAAAAAGTCAGGCAAGAAGGTCGAAGCCGTGGCGGACGACGCCACCCAAGCCGGTCCTCCGCGCCTCAAGGAGAAGTACGTCAGCGAGGTCTGCTCGGGCCTGAAGGAGCAGTTCAGTATCGGCAACGACCTGGCCTTGCCGCGACTCGAGAAGATCGTCGTGAACATGGGCGTGAAGGGCGCTGTGGAGAACAAGAGCAAGGTCGAGTCCGCAGCCAAGGATCTGGCTAGCATCACCGGCCAGAAGCCGACCATCCGTCTCTCGCGCAAGGCCATCTCGGGCTTCAAGCTGCGCGAGGGGATGCCGATCGCCTGCGCGGTCACCCTGCGCGGGGACCGGATGTGGGAGTTCGCCGACCGCCTGCTCACCGTCGCCCTGCCTCGTATTCGCGACTTCCGCGGTGTCAAGAGCAAGCTGGACGGCCGCGGCAACTACACCCTCGGAGTCTCCGAGCAATCGATCTTCCCCGAGATCGAGTTCGACCGCATCGAATTCCAGCAGGGGATGGACATCACGTTCGTGACGACGGCATCCAGCGACGAGCAGGGACACGCGCTGCTCAAGAGACTTGGAATGCCCTTCCGCACGGAAGAGGAAAACTAATTCATGGCCAAGACCTCACTGATCGTCAAGAACCGGCGAAAGCCCAAGTTCAAGGTGCGCGCGTACTCGCGGTGTGCCATGTGTGGCCGCTCGCGCGCCGTCTATCGCAAGTTCCAGATCTGCCGCATCTGCCTGCGCGAGCGCGCGCTCTTGGGGGAGATCCCCGGCATGCGCAAGGCGTCCTGGTAGGGAGGATTCAGCCATGATGACCGACCCCATCGCCGACATGCTCACTCGCATCCGCAATGCGAATGCGATCCACAACAAGACCGTCCGCATCCCGGCTTCGCGCCTGAAGGTCGGCCTGGCTGAGGTCCTCCGCACGGAAGGGTTTATCGCGGGCTACGAGGTAGTGGAGGGTAAGCCTCAAAGCAACATACGCGTGACGCTCAAGTATGGCCCCGAAGGCGAGCACGTGATCCGCAGCATCGATCGGGTCAGCAAACCCGGCTGCCGTGTCTACTCCAGCGCGAAGGAACTGCGCCCCGTCCTGCGCGGACTTGGCATCCAGATCCTATCGACGCCTCAAGGCGTGCTTTCCGATCGCAAGGCCCGCGAACTCAACGTCGGAGGCGAGATCCTCTGCAGGCTCACCTGATCCAATGTCGCGCATCGGAAAACAACCCATCCCGGTCCCGGGCGGAGTGACCGTCGAACTTGGAGCTGGCCGGACCGCCATCGTAAAGGGGCCCGGCGGAACCCTGACCATGAACCTGCGGCCTGAGGTCGATCTTGAGATCGAGGCCGCAGAGCTCAATGTCACGACCAACGGATCTGGCAGCGCCCGCGATTCCCGCTCGTTCCACGGGCTGACGCGCGCGCTCATCAACAACATGGTCTTGGGCGTCACCAAGGGCTTCGAGAAGAAGCTCGACATCATCGGTGTCGGCTGGAATGCCAAGGCTCAAGGGAACACCCTCGTGCTTAACATCGGCTTCTGCCACCCGGTCGAGATCGCGGTCGCGACGGGACTCAGCGTGGAGACCCCCCAGCCCACCCACATCATCATCAAGGGCGCGGACAAGCAGGCGGTGGGGCACCTGGCCGCGGTGATCCGCGCCGTCCGCCCTCCGGAACCCTACAAGGGCAAGGGCATTCGCTACGTCGACGAGTTCGTTCGGCGGAAGGCCGGGAAGAGCTTCGGCGTTTAGGGGCGAGGGGAACCATGAACAAGACACAGAAAAGGAACGCGACCCGCCTCCGACGTCGTCAGTCGGGAGCGCGCAAGGTGCGACGCGGGACCACCCGCCGGCGCCTCGCGGTGAACCGCAGCCTGAAGCACATCTCGGGGCAGATCATCGACGACGGAGCTGGGCGGACCCTGTGTGGAGTGTCCAGTACGGCAAAGGCCCTCGCGGGAGAGCTGGCGGGCAAGACAAAGACCGAGCAAGCCAAGGTCGTGGGTGCCGAGATGGCGCGCCTGGCCCAGGCTGCTGGCATAGAGGAGGTCGTCTTCGACCGCCGAGGAAGCAAGTACCACGGCCGCGTCAAGGCCTTCGCCGATGCCGCCCGGGAGGCCGGCCTCAAGTTCTAACGAGGCACCGAGCCCACAGACCCGCGAACAGCATGAAGCACAAAATCGAATACCTGGACACGATGGAGGTCGAAGAACTCGCCGACCTCTCGGAGACCCTCGTCAAGGTGAACCGCTCTGCGGCAGTGGTGAAGGGTGGCCGTCGCTTCTCCTTCTCTGCCCTGTCCATCGTCGGCAACCGGGACGGACTGGTGGGCTTCGGCTTCGGGAAGGCGCGCCAGGTCCCGTCGGCCATCGAGAAGGCCGCCAAGGACGGACGCAAGCACCTGCAACGGGTGCAGGTGGCTGAGGGCGGAACGATCCCCCACGAGATCACGGGCCGTTTCTGTGGCGCGATGATCCGATTGCTCCCGGCTTCTCCCGGCACGGGCATCATCGCGTGCTCTTCGGTGCGCGCAGTGTGCGAGATGGCCGGCGTCACGAACATCCTGACCAAGTCGTACGGCTCCACCAACCCGATCAATCTCGTCAAGGCCACTCTCGCGGCTCTCGCGCAACTCCGCACCAGGCAGCAGCTGAGCGAGCTGCGCGGAGTTCCGATCAACCGCTAACGAGAGCAGCAAGCCAGGAAACGGAACCATGGATCTCCAGACAGTCACCAGCAGGGGCACGCGCTACACAAAGGCCCGCCGGGTCGGACGCGGCACGGGAAGCGGCCGCGGGAAGACCTGCGGACGCGGCCACAAGGGGGCGGGGCAGCGATCCGGTTTCAGACGGCGGCCGGGATTCGAGGGCGGCCAGATGCCCATCTACAGGCGTGTCCCCAAGCGTGGCTTCACCAATGCACGGTTCCGAACCGAGTACACGGTCATCAACGTGGAGTCGCTGAATGCCTTCGATGACGGCAGCACGGTCGACATCGCCGAGATCCTCGCGCGCGGTCTCACCAGCCTCAACACGCCCTTGCTCAAGGTCCTCGGCAACGGGGAGCTCACCACCAAGCTGACCGTTCGGGCCCAGAAGTTCAGCGCCTCTGCGGCCGCCAAGATCGTGGCCGCCGGGGGAGAGGTCATCGAACTCGACTCAAAAGGGCGTGTGGCCGGGGAGGCCCTCGCGAAACAGGCCGCGGCACCCGAAACCGAACAGCCCGCTACCGACCCTTCCGAGGCCGGGCACGGTGAGGATGAGGAGGCCGGTTCATAGTGGAAGGCTCGTTCCTGAGGCTCTTCTCCGTTCCGGAGACCCGAAAGAAGATCTTCACCACGCTGATGCTCCTTGTGGCGTATCGCGTGGGCTTCCACGTGCCCATTCCGGGCATGAGCGCCGAGTTCATGGAAACCATGAGCCAGAATGCGCTCTTTGGCCTGATCAGCGCCTTCTCCGGCGGCGCGATCGGTCAGACCGTGATCTTTGGCCTGGGCATCATGCCCTACATCTCCGCTTCGATCATCTTCTCGATGCTGACCAAGGTCTCTCCGACCCTGGAGGCGGTCCAGAAGGAAGGCGCGGCCGGCCAAAAGAAGATCAACCAGTGGACGCGCCTCGCGGTGGTCCCGATCGCGTTCCTACAAGGCCTGCTGATCTACACCGGGGTCTTCCTCAAGCAGCCTCAGATGGTCGAGCCCTACATGCAAGGCCGCCCGGTGGTCCTGGGCTTGATCGTGATCTCGACGCTGCTCGCAGGCGCACTGTTCGTGATGTGGCTCGGTGAACTCATCACCGAGCACGGCGTGGGCAACGGCGCCTCGCTGATCATCATGGCGGGCATCGTCTCGAACATTCCTTCGGCCATGGCGCGCATGGCCGGTCAGCCTGAGTTCTGGCAGATGGTCCTCACGACCATCGGCATCTGGGTCGTGACGATCTTCGTCGTGGTCTTCATCCACAAGGGGGCGCGGCGCGTGCCGATCCAGTACGCGCGCCTGACCCGCGGCCGGCGCGTCTACGGCGGCCAGCGCCACTACCTGCCTCTGAAGGTGAACATGGCTGGCGTGATGCCGATCATCTTCGCCTCCGTGCTGTTCATCATTCCCACGATGTTGTTCGAGTGGTTGGGACTAGTCCAGCTCAGGGCGATCTTCAACGACCAGACCGGCTTCATGTACGTCTGCACCTACATCAGTCTGGTCTTCGCATTTTGCTTCTTCTGGAACCGCCTGATGTTCCAACCCGACGAGATCGCCAAGAACCTGCGCGAACACGGCTCGTTCATTCCCGGCATTCGTCCCGGTGCCCGCACCGCGGAGTACCTGACCAACATCCTGACTCGCATCACACTCGCCGGTGCGGCCTTCCTGGCGCTCGTCGCGGTCTACCCGAACTTCGTGACAAAGAACACGCCCATCCCCAATGACCTGCGCTACTTCCTCGGCGGTACCTCGGTGCTGATCGTCGTGGGTGTCGCACTTGAGCTTGTGGACCGTCTCAACGCGCAGCTGGTGATGCGCGAATACGACGGCATGGCGGGCAGCTCCGGACCACGCTGGACCAAGAAGAAGGAGGCCTGAGGAACCAGGGCGCAAGCGCTATGATCGATCAAGTCGTCATCCTCCTCGGCCCTCCGGGCTCGGGAAAGGGAACCCAGGCCACGCGCTTGAGCGCGGAGCTGGGCGTTCCCCATGTGGCGACCGGCGACATGTTCCGGACCCAGATGGAGGAGGGCACCGACCTCGGGCAGCGCGCGGGGAGGTACATGGACTCCGGCCGCCTGGTGCCCGATGAACTCGTGACCGAGATGCTCTTCGTGCGCGTCGATGGAGAAGACTGCGTCGAGGGATACGTGCTGGACGGTTTCCCGCGAAACCTCTCGCAGGCCGAATCCTTGGACCAGGGACTCGAGGGACGCTGGAGTTCCAGCGTCGCCAGCCTCGAGGTTCCCGATGAGGTCCTCGTGGAGCGAATAGCCGGACGTCTGCTCTGCCGCGAAGACTCCAACCACATCTACCACGCTTCCTTCTCCCCGCCCAAGGTCGAGGGAGTCTGCGATGAGTGTGGAGGCGAACTCTACCGACGCGAGGACGACAATCCCGAGGTTGTCGCGGAGCGCCTGTATGTGTACCGCGAGCAGACGGCGGCGGTGATCACTCACTACGCGCAGGACGGGCGCCTGGAGCCGGTAGACGGCAACCAGGGGCCCGACGAGGTCTATCGGGCCCTGCGCAGCGCCGTTGAAGGCAGTGATGTCGAGGAGGGGGGGTGATGGCGAAGGAAGAACCGATCGTGGTGGACGCCATAGTCACCGAAGCCCTCCCGAACGCCCGCTTCAGGGCGAAGCTGGAGTCGGGACACGAGGTCCTGGCCCACGTCAGCGGCAAGATGCGAATGCACTACATCCGGATCATGGCCGGAGACAAGATCACCATCGAGATGTCGCCCTACGACCTCACGAAGGGCCGTATCGTCTCGCGCGGCGACCGCCGCTATCAGAGAAGGAAAAGTTGATGAAGGTTCGAAGCAGCGTCCGCCGCATGTGCACTCATTGCAAGATTGTCCGCAGACGCGGTGTCTTGCGGGTCATTTGCTCAGCGGATCCCCGTCACAAGCAGCGCCAAGGAAAGTGAGCAACAGGAATCCATCATGCCTCGCGTAGTCGGTGTAGACATCCCCAATGACAAGCGCCTCGAAATCGCGATGACGTACATCTACGGCGTCGGACGGGGGACCGCCAGCAAAGTCTGTGTGGAACTCCAGTTCGATCCCGGGATGCAGGCCCGCGACCTGACCGAGGAACAGATCACAAACCTCGCCCACCACCTTGAGAAGCACTACGTGGTGGAGGGGCAGTTGAGACGTAACATCGCGTCGGCGATCGGTCGCCTGCGTGACATCGGCAGCTACCGTGGCCTGCGGCACCGCCGCGGGCTGCCGGTCCGCGGCCAGCGAACGAAGACTAACGCGCGCGGCCGGAAGGGCGCGAAGAAGACCGTGGCCGGCAAGAAGTCCGTGAAAGGCATGAAGTAGGCGAGAGCGATCTCGAAGCCCTTCTCTCCAAGCAATGGCAAAGCAGACAAAGAAAAAAGCACGCAAGAACGTCTCCAAGGGGATCGTTCACATCAAGGCGAGCTTCAACAACACCTTGGTGACCATCACGGACGAGGCTGGCGCGGTCATCGCGAGCAGCTCCTCGGGGGTGATGGGTTTCAAAGGCACCCGCAAGAGCACGCCTTTCGCCGCCCAACGAGCGTCGGATAACGCCGCCGCCGCGGCAAAGCGCCACGGCCTCAAGGAGGTCATCGTGCGCGTCAAGGGCGCCGGCTCCGGCCGCGAATCAGCCGTTCGCGCCCTGAGCAACGCTGGCCTGAGGGTCAGCTACATCGAGGACGTCACCCCGCTCCCGCACAACGGCTGCCGCGCACGCAAGCGGCGCCGCGTCTGATCCACCAACTCACTGATTCAATATGGCTCGATACACGGGTAACAAGTGCAAGCTCTGTCGTCGGGAGGGCATGAAGCTCTTCCTGAAGGGA
The DNA here is from genome assembly GCA_002720975.1 of Planctomycetota bacterium. Taxonomy (GTDB): domain Bacteria; phylum Planctomycetota; class UBA1135; order UBA1135. The sequence continues at coordinate 16,897 of PBIX01000083.1, forward strand.
CAGCGCTGCTTTACCGACAAATGCGCTCTCGCGCGCCGTGACTACCCGCCGGGGGTCCACGCGCAGAAGCGCACCAAGGTGACCGAGTACGGCGTGCGCCTGCGTGAGAAGCAAAAGCTGAAGCGCATCTACGGCGTGCTCGAGCGGCAGTTCAAGCTCTACTTCCGGGAGGCTGAGCGCCTGCGCGGCAACACGGGGGAGAACCTCCTGATGCTGCTTGAGCGGCGCCTGGACAACGTGGTGCTCGCCAGCGGGTTTGCCCTGTCACGAAACCACGCCCGGCAGTTGATCAACCACGGCCACTTTCGGGTTAACGGACGGAAGGTGTCCATCTCGTCATTCCAGGTCAGGCCTGGTGACACGATCGATCCTTCGCAGCGAGACGGAACGAAGAAGCTCATCGCGGAGGCCGTCGAGGTCAACAAGTCGCAGCCCGTGCCCACATGGCTAGAGGTCAACGGCGAGGCGATGACATCAAAGATTACGGGGATCCCGCGGCGCGAGGATGTGCCGCACCCGATCCAGGAACAGCTCATCATCGAGCTCTGCTCGAAGTAGTCGGTACGAGGGAATACTCATGAGAATCCGTTGGCGCAACTTCGAACTCCCCAGCAAGGTCGTCCCCGACGCGGAGACCATGACCGCCGAATATGGGCGATTTGTTATCGAGCCCTTTGAGCGCGGCTTTGGTCACACGATCGGTAACGGTCTGCGACGAGTGCTGTTGTCCTCCATCGAGGGCAGCGCGATCACTTCCGTAAAAATCGAGGGCTCCTCCCACGAGTTTGACTCGATGGAAGGGGTCTATGAGGACGTGACTGACATCATCCTCAATCTGAAAGGGCTGAGGGTCCAGTACGAGGGTACCGGGTCGATCGTCTGTCGACTGCAGAAGAGCGGCAAGGGCACGGTCACTGGCGCGGACGTCGAGTGCGAAGGCGACGCGTTTGTGGTGAATACCGATCTGCACATCGCGACCCTGACGTTGGACCGCGAGTTGACCATCGAGATGGAGGTCAAGCGCGGGCGGGGATACGTGGCAGCCGATGACAACAAGGACCCGCACGGGGAGATTGGCCTGATTCCAATGGACTCGATCTACTCGCCCGTGCACCGGGTGCGATATGCGGTCGAAGCCACGCGGGTCGGAAAGCTGACCAACTACGACCGGCTCCTGCTCGAGATCTGGACGGATGGCACGGTGACCCCCGAGCTGGCCCTGATCGAGGCGGCCAAGATCTACCGCAAGCACCTCAACCCCTTCGTGCTTTTCGACTCCACCCGGGACGAGACGCCCGTCGCGGAGGACCCCAGCACGTCCGAGTTCAATGCGGAGAACCAGCAGACGTCCGAGCTTGAGGAGACCCTCGAGGCCTCGATCACGGAGCTGGAGCTGTCGGTCCGTGCCCGCAATTGCCTGGACGGCGCGAACTTGCGAACTCTCGGCGACCTCGTGACCCTCTCAGAGGCTGAGGTCATGCACCTGAAGAACCTGGGCAAGACCAGCTTGACCGAGATCAAGAACAAGCTGTCAGAGCGGGGCCTGGCCCTGGGAATGACCATCTAGCTCCTCCTTGTCGAGGAAGAGACTGCGGAGATTGCCATGCGACATCGAGTAGCCGGAAGCAAGCTAGGGCGGACAGCCAGTCATCGGACGGCCATGCGCCGGAACATGATGGCCTCGCTCATCGAGCACGAGCGGATCGTGACGACGGTGCAGAAGGCCAAGGCCGTCAAGCCCTACATCGAGAAGCTCGTCACGCTCGCCGGTGAGGTGAACACCCACAACCGCCGACGTGCCTTCGCCGCCCTGCGGAACACCGACGCGGTGGACAAGCTGTTCGACGTCCTTGGCCCGCGCTTCAAGGAGCGGCCTGGGGGCTACTGCAGGGTCCTCAAGCTCTCGCGTCGCCGTCTGGGTGACAACGGGGAGCGGGCGATCCTTGAGTTCGTCGAGCGCACGGTGAGCGAAGAAGATTCGCTCCCCGCAGAGACTGCTGCGAGCGAGTAGTCCGAGCGCGAGAGAGGCCACCACTTCTCGCGCACAAGTGTCCACCCAGGTACGCATGCCTGGTGACTGATCCAGGCTGAATTGGATGCACTCGCAAGCGCCGTAAGCGCAGGAACTTGCTACTGCGGGTAGGGGCGCATGCCGCGTATCGAGGAGCAGATGGCTGCGATCGCAGCCATCGTGTCTAGAGTCGCGCCAGCTTCATTCGTCCGCGCCCCAAGACCTTGTCAACCTCGCTGGTGAGCTCGGCGGTGATGGTGACCGTGCAATCGCCGCCGGCGCGCACGCGGCGCACGGAGCCGTCGGTTCCTGTGACCTGAAGGTAGACGTGACGCTTGCCTCGGTGCTCGCTGAGGATCTGCTTGATGCGTGGAAGGAGCGCCGTGTCCTCCGGTGTCAGGGACAGGACCACGCTGCCTTCGAAGCGACCGAGGGCGGCTTCGACGGTCATGAGCTCCGAGAGGATCAGGGTGGGCTCCTCTCCATCGGTTTCGAGTTTCCCTCGGGCGACGACCACGGCCCCATCCTCAAGATCGCCCGCGCACTCTTCAAAGGTGCGCGGGAAGCAGATCACATTGACAGCCCCGTGCAGGTCTTCGAGGCGGAAGCGCGCCATCTTGCGCCCCGCCAGCTTGCCCGTCTTGACCAGTACCTGGGACAGACCGACGATCAGCCCCGCCAGGCTCACCTGTGCGCCGTCGGAGAGTCGTTCGAGCTCGTTTGTAGGCACCGTGGAGAGCATGGCCATCAATCCCGCCCGATCCTCGAGGGGATGCCCGCTGAGGTAGAAGCCGATCGCCTCGTACTCCGCGCGCAAGGTGTCGGCGCTGTCCCAGGCCTGGCGGTCGTCGATGCCGTCTCGCGCTTCCTCGCGCACAGCCTCGCCTGTGGCCTGGGCGAGTGCGAAGAGGTCGCCTTGCCCGGCGCGGCGGTCCTCGGCGGCACGGGCGCCGTCGGCCAGGGCGGCTCCGAGGGTGTGCAGGACTGCGCCGCGATTGTGTCCGCCCGCGTCGAAGGCGCCGGCCTTGATCAGGGCCTCCCAGGCTACCCGTCCCACGGCCGACGGGTCCGCCTGGCGGCACAGCTCGTTGAGAGTGGGGGGAAGCCCTGCGTTCGCGACCGCCTCGCGCGCGTCCACCAACGCTTCGATGGCCTTCGAGCCGGTGCCCTTCACGGCGCCCATGCCAAAGCGGATGCCCTTGCCCTCGGTCTCGAAGCCCCAGTTGGAACTCTCGATGGCGGGGGGCAGGATGGCAATACCGGCTCCGCGCGCATCATCGCAGAGGAGCTTCACCTTGTCCGAATCGCCCATCTCGCAGGTCAGGTTGGCGGCCATGAAATCGGCCCGGTGGTGGGCCTTGAGGTACGCCGTCTGGTAGCTGATCAAGGCGTAGGCGGTCGAGTGGGACTTGTTGAAGCCGTAACCTCCGAACTTGACCATGTTGTCCCAGACATCCTGCGCAACGGAGCGCTCACAGCCGTTCTTCTGAGCTCCCTCGAGGAAGGTCGTCGAGAAGCGCTCCATGATCTCGGGCTTCTTCTTGCCCATGGCCTTGCGCAGGTTGTCCGCCTCGTTCAGCGAGAAGTTGGCCAGGTTGTTGGAGATCAGCATCACCTGCTCCTGGTAGACGATGCACCCGTAGGTGTCCTTCAGGATCTGCTCCGTGCTGGGGTGAGGGTAGACGATCGGCTCTTCTCCGTGCTTGCGGCGGCAGAACATGTCGGCCATTCCTGATTCCAGGGGGCCGGGCCGATAGAGCGCGAGGATGGCGATCAAGTCCTCGAAGCAGTCGGGCTTCAGGCGCGTGATCAGCTTGCGCATCCCGTCCGACTCGAGCTGGAACACACCCTGAGTCTCGCCCGACAGCAGCAGGGCGAAGGTCGCTGCGTCGTCGAGGGGCAAGGTCTCCATATCGGGCGCCGAGCCGCCTCGA
>PBIX01000084.1 GCA_002720975.1 Planctomycetota bacterium
CTCTCCTCCGGGAGTGATCTGAAGCGAGACCTCGACCAACATCGCGAATTGACCTACTTCCAGGCCCATATGCGCGGCCTCGAGGGAATCGCAGACGAGGTCAGAACCAGTCTCTCCTGGCAGACCCAGAGCGAAGAGCGCGATCGCATCAAGTCCGATGGCTCCCAGGATTTCCAGGGCTTCGATGTGGGGACGCTCGGCCTGTTCGCACATTTCTACAAGGGGACAGACGCCGGGCGTTGGACCTGGGGTGCAGAGTACTACCGCGACAGCGTCGACTCCTACCGGACCAAGGTCTCAGGCAATAGCGCCGCCGACGACATCCAAGGCCCTGTGGCCGACGATGCCACCTATGACACCCTGGGCGTCTTCGTGCAAGACGAGTTCCCATTGAGCGAGAGGCTAGATGTGATCCTGGGAGCCCGCTGGAACCTGGCCGCCGCAGATGCCAAGAGCGTGCGCGACCCGCTCACCGATACGCGCATTTCCATTGACGATTCGTGGGAGGCTGTCGTGGGCAGCGCACGGTTCCTGTACGAGATCACGCCAGACACGACCAACCTCTTCGGGGGGGTCTCCCAAGGCTTCCGCGCACCCAACCTCTCCGACCTCTCGCGCTTCGACAGCGCGCGCAGTAACGAGTTCGAAGTCCCTGCACCCGACCTCGATCCCGAGTACTACACGAGCTTCGAGTTGGGGATCAAGAAGCGCAACGACACCTGGTCCTCTCAGGTGGTGCTCTTCCACACGCTCATCCGCGATCAAATCCTGCGCTTCCCCACGGGAAATACAAACCCGTCCGGGGAAATGGAAATCACCAAGGACAATGTGGGAGACGGCAGCATCGAAGGCCTCGAATTGGGCCTGGCCTACCGGATCGCCGAGCAGTGGACCGCCTTTGGCAATGCCACCTACCTGCACGGAAAGCAGAGTACCTACCCGACCTCGGACCCGGTCCTGGAGAGGGAGTACGTCGATAGGCTGATGCCATTCACAGCCCAGGTCGGCCTGCGGTGGGAGGATCCATCCAACGCACTCTGGCTGGAGGGATTGCTCACCCATGCGGATAGGGCCGACAGGCTCTCGACCCGCGATGCAAACGATACGACCCGCATCCCCGACGGTGGCACCCCCGCTTTCACCACCCTGGACCTGCGCTTGAGCTGGGACGTTCTGTCAAACGCCACCCTGCACGTGGGCCTGGAGAACCTCACGGATGAGGACTACCGCATCCACGGATCGGGCCTCAACCGGCCGGGACGCAACCTGTCCGTCGGGTTTGGGTGGTCTTTCTGACCCCAGGAGCGCCTGTTCCGCGCGCGAATAGCGGCATTTTTTTTCTCCTCCTCTCGCCAGAATTCCCCAGATTCTCACGTACTTCGCGTACGGAGTCCCATGCACGTGCCGAGGTACCCTATAGACAAGGTGGAAAACACAGCAAGTAACGTGGGCGCCGTCCGCAATGATCCGGACGAAAGGGCGGGAGAGTCCATGGGCTCTTCCCCATGGATGCTCTGGGCATTGGGTGGAGCATGGCTGGCAGGTGCCTACCTGCGGCTATGGCAGCTGGGCCAGCAGATCGTCGTTGGAGACGAGGTCCACGCGCTGAAAGCCGCCGGATCGGGAACGGTAGGCACGCTTCTGGCGTTGGATGGTCTTCCGGATAAGTCAATTCCCATGGCCCTCTGGGACTACCTCCTGATCCAGACCGTGGGCCTCTCCGAGTGGGGATTTCGCTTCCCGGTCCTGCTGCCAGGACTGATCACCCTCGTCGTTCTGTCGGTCTTTGCCTGGAGGCGAATCAGCCCTCTGGTCGGAGTTCTGGTGGCCTGGCTCGCAGCCCTCTCGCCACAGTTGGTCATGTTCAGCCGCTTCGCTCGGCCCTACATGCCGATCATGCTCCTGAGTTTGCTGACGGTTGTGTTCTGGCAGCAACAGTTGGCAGGCAAGCGCCGGCGTGGCTGGTACGCCATCATCAGTACTCTCTTCGCGATCAGCCTGAGCCCAACGTGCGCTCCTGCATTGGCCGCTGCAAACGGGTGCGGCTTGTTGCTCCTGATCAAACAGAACGGATGGAGCGCACTGCGCCCTCCGAGATCTCTGAACAAGGGCCGCGTGCTCGGCCCTGTCTTGATTGCCGTCGTTACTGCTGTGTTGATTGCAGGCCTTGCCCAGACCTTTCGCATGCTGCCTTATGCCCACCATTTCATGGTGCGTACCCACTCGAAGGGAAAACCTGTGGATTGGCCTGTGGTCCTCGAGCACCTCTCCTTCACGCAGCACTTGGGTCTGCAAGTCTGGTTCGGCATCAGCCTGATCATCGGATTGCTGAGTACCAGGCCCGGAGTCCGCGCGCTCGGCTTCACGCTGACGGTGATGGCCGTCGTTCAAGTCGGGTGCATTGTCCTGTTCGTCCCCTGGGGTGGCCGCGCCTTCAGCATCATGCGCTACCTCCTCGTGCTCTATCCCCTTGCCCTGCTGCTGACGGCAACAGGTATCGGCCTGCAGCTTTCTCTCATCCGACGGGTCCTCGGCGGCGAGGCTCGCTGGGGAGGACTCTGGGCCCCGGCGGCCCTCATCACGATCGCCGCCAGCGTTCTGAACACAGGCCCCCTGCCGAATCTGTATCAGGCGTCCAACTCGTTCACGGGCATGTGGCCCGAGCGCGTCACGCCCCTCCCCAACTTCGCCCACACCGACTACCCCGCCGTGCCAACCTTCTACAGGTTTCTGGCCGAGACCAACGATGACCTCACGATCATAGAAGCCCCGAGCATCTCCACCAGCCCTGCCAGCTTGATGCACTATGCGAGGCACCAAGAGATGCACCGCCAACGGGTCGTCCTTCTGAATCGGCGACCGGCATACCAGGGCAAGTCAGAGGGCATCAACCTGACTTCCATCCGACGTCTCAAGCCGTCGGGGGGACACGGGTTGAAGGGAATTGACTACATCATCGTGCACCGCGACTTTATTGAGGAGCGCCGCGCAATGCTAAGTCTGGGCGACGACACTTCGCGCAACCCGTTGGTCGGAACCAAGACCGAACGTGAGCTCGCGAAGAAGGCGGCACAGCTCATTGAAGAATTCGACGGCGATGCCAAGTACCTGCCGGTACTCCGCACCCAGACGATCGCTGTTTTTGCCACGACGCCGGGGGCGGTGGAAGCGTACGCGAATTGGGCTGCGAGCCGGATCTGAACCACACGCGATAAAGAAGTACGACCAGGATCCGAAGGCTGCCAATTGGGTGGGGGTTGCGTGGTGAGCGTTGGCATTTGGCCTTCTTGGGCTCTGGTGGATGGGACCGAGGGCAACAAACCGCGCTAGGCGGAGGCCTCGGCCACGAAGAGGAGTTGCTCCGTGGACAGCTCCAGGTGAGGCACACACCAGGACTCGGGGGCTTCGCGGGGCGAAATGAAGCGGGGCGAGACCAAACCGCACTGACGAAGATCCCTGCACAGATCCTCTCTGGTGCGCTCGTCCAGAGCAAAACCCTTGCCCCCGGTGAACACTCCCATGACCCTTCCCAGGAGGCGTCCGGCGGTCCCGCCCGGAGCCTGCTCACAGGAGGGGACCAGGTCGAACACCAACCGACTGCCTGCCCGCCCAGAGATGAGGGCAGCGATACGCTGCCACAGGCTGCGTTGCTCTTGTGCATTCAGATACATGAACAGACCTTCGCCAATCACGAGAACGGGCTCTCCGGGTGGTACAAGGTCGGCCAGGTCCATGCTGCGCAGGTCTCCGGCTACGAACTCGATGTTCTCGCGCAGGGCCACCTCCTGCCCCTGAACCGTTCGCGCCAGGAGCGCCCTCTTGACGGACAAGACCGGCGCCAGATCCACCTCGATGTAGTGAAGAGCCTCGCTTGAACTGAAGCGCGCCCCTCGGGGAGAGAGCCCTGCAGCCAACTCGAGCACGTACCTGCCCTCGAACTCCTCAACAAGGGCATCCATCATCCTGTGGCGCTGAACAAGGGCCGGCTCAAGCTGAGGCCCGTCGGACCTGAACAACTGTCCCGCCGACATGAGGAAGGTCGAAGCCCCATGCACCAGCTTCGCCTCGTTGCATTCAAAGAGGTCTGCGCAGGGCACACCGGCCCGAATCCAGACCTGACCCGTGTACAGGGCAGTAGTGAACAGCGACCCCTTCATCGTGCCCGTCCCAGTACGCGGTAGGTGTTGGAGAGCCCCAAGCGGCCCGCGAACGGGCCGATGACGAACTGGTCGATGAGCTTGGCCGGCAGAAGAAGAGGCAGGCCCACCAACCAGACCGCAGCGTGGCGCAAGCGCCCCATGAAATGCGTTGGTGGCAACCAAGGACGATCCGGTTCGGGTGCCAGCCGACCCATGAGAACGAGCAGGGCATAGTGCAGATCCACCCGTTGGTGTGCCGCACCGCGCTCCCGTTCGAGGACTTCGAATCCGGCCGTGGCCAGCTCGTGCTCCAGTCGCCGCAGAGGCAACATGTTCAGGTGCTGAGGCTGGAACCAGGGCAGCCAGGTCCAGCCAAGCCACCGACCGAACGGGCATTCGGGGTCCGGGAGTTCAATCAAGAGCAGGCCACCGGGCTCCAGGATGGAGTGGGCAGCAGCGATCTCTGCACGCGGGTCGAGGGTGTGTTCCAGGTAGTGGCTCATGCTGACCACGTCAAAGCACTGGTCGGCATCCGCCGCCGCTGGCCCCTGGGCCCAATCCGGAAAGAGCGCTCGATGCCCCGCCTCCACCCAGCCCCGGCGCTCGGCAGCCACGACCGAGTCCGCCAGGTCCAGAACCTCAAATCGTGTCTGGGGCCAGTGCCCCGCGGCCGACAGGCAGAAGTGGCCGTGCCCGCCGCCCACATCCAGCCAGCGACGCGGGGCCAGGCGTTCTTGGAGGTGCCCCTCCACCATCCGCGCCCGATGCTCGTAGCCGTCAGGCTCGAAGGAAAAGATGAAGTCGAGCTTCTCCGCACCCAGGCCGTCGTAGAAGTCCTTGTAGTAGAACTCGAGACCCTCGGGCGTCAGACGGGGATTCTGAAACACCAGCCCGCAGGACTGACAGGTCTCCAGACGGAATCGTCCGGGCTTGTGCTGGAAGAAATCCGCGTGCTCCAGAGTTAAGACCAGCTCTTGTGATCCGCACGAGGGACAGTCGCTACGACGCGCCTCGAAGCGTGTCCGCCAGTCCTCGGCGAGCAGGCTTGTGTACTCCGCGCGCAATTCCTCATTCACTCCTCCAGCGTTCCACATACGCAGGTGGAGCACGGTGTCGGCCCAGACCAGGACGTCCAGGGGCAGCCGCGCCAGGATGAATGGCCACAGGCGGCGCGACGTCCTGCCCTGTCCACCCAGAGCCAGGGGTACTTGCAAGTGGTAGAGAGCCACCAGCGGCCATCCGAAGGATGGGTCAACAAACAGCGATGCGATCAGAAAGGCGAACACGGCGCCTTGAACGAGTATGACGGCCTGGGCCAGATCTCCGAGAATCGTGCGCAGGGCAGCGGCCCGGTCCTCACCGCGGGCGGAGCGGGCTATGAGGTCTGGAGCAACGGCTATTCCCGATGAGTGTGGTGCACAGCGCCGCAGCTCCATGGCGGCCCCCACGAACGCCGCCATTCCCACGGGCAGCCCTTGGCCCAACTCCTCCAGCGCCTCGCCTCCCCGTTCAAGCACCGACCGCTCGACCAACATGGCGTGTCCGGCGCTGCAGCCCACGTGCAGGGGTCGGGTACGGTACTCCAGCGGATCACAGAGTTCCGCGAACCCCATCCACTCATTCACCGACCAGTTGCCGGGAACGAGATGCAGGAGGTCGAGACCCGCCGCCCGCGCATAGGCACTCGCAGCCCGTCGGGTGGCCGCGCTGAGCTCGACGCCTTGTGCGGTCAGGAAGACATGGCTCTCGTGGACATCACGCTCCGTATCGGGGAGGAGAGCATAGTGGCCCACACGTCCGCGCAACCGCAGAGCACCGAGCACCAGCAACAGGGCGAGGATCCAGAAGATCACGGGAGGAGGCCCTCCAGATGATCCGCCGCTCTTGCCGCTCCCCCTGCTTGATGGAAGGACGCCTGAACCTGTGCAGCAGCCTCCTCAAAACCCGGCTCCTCCAAGACACGCCCCAGCGCCTGCTTCAGATGTGCCGCACGGGGTCGCCCGAAAGAGACCCGCAAGCCCGCACCGCAATCGACGACCTGGCCCGCCACCACGGGCTGATCGTCCTTGATGGGCGCCACGACCAGGGGACGCGCAAAGGAGAGCGACTCGCAGACCGTGTTGTGCCCACCGTGGCACACAACCGCGGACACGTGCGGTAGCAGGTCGAGGATGGGCAGGAAGGGACGCACGAGGAAATTGGCGGGGAAGGGACCCAGGTCGGAGGGCGCGGCCAGGATCACTTGCAGGTCCATCTCCCCCAGGCCTTCGGCCATGGCTTGAAAAAACCGCCCCCCGCGCTCCCCGTTGAGGGTACCCAAGGTGGCCAAAACGCGTGTGCCAGAGGCCAATTGGTCTGTGGGAAAGCCCACGAGAGGCCTGCGCTCGCTCAGGGCAGGCCCCACGAAGTGCGTGGTCGCCGGAGGCGCGTCGCTCGCACCCGCGAGAGCCGCGGTGGAGAAGACAAGCACGCAGTCCGGTGAGTTCTCCGGGGCGGGCAGAGGCTCCAGACCCAGGTCCACTTGCAGCTGCGCCAGACGCTCTTCGGTCCAATCGAGAACGCGGGGCAGGTCGGCCAGGGATCGCTGCCGGTCGGCGGAGGTGGTCGCCAACGTGGCCCAGGGAAGCCCTTTCTCGCGAGCGGCAAAAGCTCCTGCAAAGGCCTGTTGATCCACCGCCATCACGTCGGGCTCGAACTCTTCCACGGCAGCGCGCACACCAGGCAGGGTGGACTGGGCCAGGGGAATCAGAACCTCCTCCCACAGAAACTTGAGCCCAGCCAGGCCACGCACCTCTTGGGCCCGGTCGCGAATGCGCTCCAACTCCTCGCGCCAGGGACCCCCATCGGGCGCCGCCCCCAGGGCTAGAATCCTCAGGTCATCGGGCAGAACGCGCTTGAGGATCTCTTCGTGGCCGACCCAAGCACACTCGTGGCCCCGGCTGGCAAGCGCATCCCCCACGGCCAAGGTGGGTTGGACATGCCCCGTCATGGGCGGCACGACGAAGAGAACGCGAGCCATGGATCAGCCCTCCTCTCCGGACTCGCGTCCAACCCAAGCCAGAACCCGCTGCTCCAACTGCGCGGTCTGCTCCCAAAGCAGGGAGTGCGTACACCCCTCGATAATCTCCAGTTGGGCGTGGGGCAGCCGGGCGGCCAGATTCTCGCCACGCTCTCGAACGTCCGAGTGTTCGCCGTAGAGGGCCAGCACCGGGCAGCTGACACGCTCCAACTCCCTTGCCGAGGGTGGCACCGAGTGGGCGATGTCACGCACGAGGCTTGTGCCGTGTACCAACTCTGAGGCGTTGCGCGCCAAGCGGTTCCGCTTGCGCTCGCTGTGCCGGCCCAGCCAGTCCTTGAATGAGCGGGCGATCATCTCGTCACGCTCGCGACCCTCGAGACCCAGGCTGGCCTCCATCTCGGGGCCAAAGGCCTCGTCATGTACCTGCCCATCCACGAGGCACAGGCCCCGCACGCGCTCGGGCCGAGCCAGAGCAAAGGCCAGAGCCAGGAGACCGCCGAAGCTATTGCCCACGAGCTCGACACGCTGGTCGGCGGGCAGGCTCTCATCCAGAATCCCGCACAGGTCCTCGACCATGTCCTGAACGCCGTATCCCGTCGCCGGTCGCTCGCTCTTGCCGTGTCCGCGCAGGTCGTAGAGCACCACGGGCTGATGGGCGGCCACCTTGGGCGCGGCAGTGAAGAACCAACTGGACAGATTATCCATGATCAAGCCGTGCAGGAAGACGACCGGCACGCCCGCCTCAGGGCCAAGCCTCTGCACGTGAAAGCGTAATCCACCGACGGTGACCTCAGCCATGGAGGAACCCCGCGAGTATCTCGCCGACCTCGGCCGACCGCTCGACGCTCAGGTAGTGCCCGCCATCAAGCACCTCCAGGCGCGCTTGGGGGAAGGCGGCGAGCAGACGATCGCCCACAGGCCTGCAGCTCGACCGCTCTCCATAGATCAACTGCACGGGGACGTCGAGGCGGGCGAGTTGATCATCGGCGACATCCTCTTCGGCCGCCAGATCCGCTACGAGGCTGCTCTCTCTCAGCAAGAACTCCAGGCTCTTGCGCGCGCGGGCGGCTCGACGACGGCCACTCAGCAGGGCGCCTCGCAGGCCCTCGGGCAGAGCCGCGAGCAGCTTCTTGGGATCGGACGTCGCAATCGAGCGCATCTCCTCCAGCCGTGAAGGCGGCAGGGGGGCCTCGACAAGCCCCAGGCTCCTTACGAGGTGAGGATGGTCGAGGGCGCACCGCAGAGCAACAAGCGCGCCGTAGCTGTGCCCGATCAGGTGCACGGGCCCCTCCGAGGTCGCATCCACCAGGGCCGCAAGATCCGTAGCCCCGGTCGCCACGTCATAGCCGGTTGGCACGGCCTCACTGCGCCCGTGTCCGCGCAAGTCGTAAAGCACGACCCGGCGGTCGCGGGCGACACGCGGAGCGGCTCCGAAGTACCAGGAGGCCAGATTGTCCACCAGCAACCCGTGGGCCATGAAGGCTGGAGTGCTCTCGCCCGACTCAGCCCCTGGGCCGAGCTCCTGGACGTGGAAGCGGACCTGGTTCAGCTCGAGGAACGACACAGGTCGATGAACTCCACTACGTCGCCCACCTTCAGCTTGATGATCTCGTCCAACTCCTTGGTGGAGAGCCAGCCGACGAAGTCCACCTCAGCCCCATACTCATCCTTGAGAGCCTCGGCCAGGGAGACGAACTCAATGCTCTCCAGCTCAAGGTCGTCCCCGAAGGAGGTCTCCATGGTGATGGGTTGATCCAGATCCCAATCGTCACCAATCACCTCCTGGATCATGCGTCCGACGGTCTGAAGGGTGTCGCTCATTGCGCATCATCCTCGCCGATCACCCAGGCAATGATCCAGTCTCCAGTCCGCAAGGTCTCGATCCAGCGACCAGCGACCAGCACCCGCTCCCCGTCCAGCTCTTGAGCGAGCAGCTGGCGTGGGCCACCGACGAGGCCCGTGCCGAGCCACTTGCCCAGCGCTTCCTTGGCCGTCCACAGCCGCGCCACCCAGGCCGCGCGCTCCAGCGACCCGACCGCCCCCGTCAAGAGGCTCCGCTCACTCGCCGTAAAGGCCGTGGACTCGAAGCCCTCGTCCCGTTCCGTCACCGGCTCCAGGTCCACGCCCACCTTCTCTCCACATGTGGCCAGCGCCACGGCCGCACCGCCTGAGTGGGCCAGGGAGATCCGCAGATCCTGCTCTCCGTCCACCTGGACCTCGGGCCGACCCTGGTTGTCATTCGTCACGCGCACCTCTACGGGGAATAGCGACTCCCGGCCCTGGGCGAAGAGGAGCTGCCGCACTGCATCCACGGCCACGATGCGACCCGAGAGCCAGTCAATCTGACGCTTGGGCATGAGGCCTCGGTAGTACTCCAGCCCCGGACCATCCAGGAAGCGGCGCGCGTAGTAGTCGCGGGTGGCGGTGGAGCGATAGCCCTCGGGCAACCAGACGCAGCCGGGCACATCCTCCCTGGGAACGGCAAGCAGGTTGCGTTCGGGGTAGCGGATCACGGGCCACTCGCGCGGGTTGCTCTCAAAACGCCGATCCTCCCAGCCTTCCAGGCGCGCGTGCACACGCCCGTCGCGTACGAGTTCAATGTCACCGATGACCTGCCGCTCCCCGCATGAGTGGATCCAGGTCGTGCAGTCGAACTCGGTTCCCACCACGGGCGGAGGTTCGAAGAAGTTCACCCTCTCCACGCGCACGGGCAGTGCCATGCGGTCGGTCTCCATACTCAGGGAGATCCAGAGGCCGAACATCTGCCCGGCGCCATCCAAGAGCGATCCCTCCGCCTCAAGGCGCTTCACCTTTCCTCGCAGGGTCCTCTCGCCGATGGCCCCCAGGTCGGCTACGGCCTGGTAGGCGGGACCGTGGAACATCCACCGCCTCGCGTACATGGTGGCCGCATCCATGCCCAGCTCCTTTTCGCCCGGACCACTGCTTGTGTCCGGGGCAGGAGGCTCGGGGTAGGCGTCGGCCACCAGGGCCGTGCCTTCGATGTAGTCCCCGATAGACACGTGTACACGATCGGGATCCCCAGCAATTCTACGTGCCTCGATGGTCAGCTCCTGAGGCTCTTCAACGGCCATCCAACGCCAGGCCCGCACACGCTCCAAGCCGATCACCACGCGCGGCGCCACAAGCTCCGCCGCAGTGGAGACGATCATCTCCAGGGACATGGTCATGGGCACCAGGGGAAACCTGTCAGCCGGGTTCGGCCAGCCCTCGGGCTGGGGGAAGAAGGCATGATCATTCAGGAAGGGACAGGTCTCAAGCGAGACCAGGCGCTTGCGAGTCAGCTGTTCGGGGCTGCTTGCATCGCGGTAGGCGTCCAGCACCTCGCGCCCCACCTCCCCGGCGCGTCGCAGGTTGGATTGAAGTTGCTCCAGGAGTGGCGAGGCTGATTCCCCGAGGATCTCGGCTCCATGGGCATCCCCGCCTTGCGCTGGAAGCCCATCCAGCGGCTCATCGAGACGCACGAGGGGCGAACCCAGGGCGAGCCGCACGGTGCCGGATGGCGACTCCTCTTCGGACATCGACGGTGCCGATGCGAGTATCCGACCCAGGCGGACTGTGGCGCCCTCGACCCACAAGGCCGTGGCCGCGCGAGCCAGCTGCTCGGGGCCCGAGCGTCTGGCCGTGTTGATCTGGATGGAGCAGAACTCCTCCCCCTTGAGGGTGTCATCCACGAAACCGGTCAGACTCCCGGTTCCCACCTGAACAAAAACCCGTGCTCCGTCGCGGTGCATGTTGCGGATCAGACCCTGGAAGCGAACGGGCTCTACGAGATGCTTGAGGAACAGACTCTCGATCTGATCGGGCGCACCGGGATAGGGTTCCGTGCTGGTGGCCGACCAGAGCTGGAGCCTCGGTGCCTGGACATCGAAGTGCTCCAGGGACTGACGCATCCCCTCCAAGTGGGGCTCGAAGGCCGGAGAGTGGAACCCGGAGCGGAAGGGCAGCTTGTGGCAGAGGATGCCGTCTTTCGCCAACCGCTCAAGCGCCGCATCGATAGCCACGTCCTTGCCGCACAGGATGTGCTGGTGTGGGCAGTTTTCGTGGCTGACGTGCAAACCCCCGATGCCGGCGAGTGTCGCCTCCGCCCGCTCACGCTCACAGGCCACTGAGACAAAGCCAACGCCGGGCACCTGCAGGGAGCCCCCCTCAAGTCCAGCGATGAAGCCGTCCACGTTGTCGTCTGCCAGAGCGCCTGCGGCCAACATGGCACTCCACTCTCCGATGGAATGCCCGGCAACCATGTCGGGCTCGAGGCCCAGGTCCCCGAGAACCTCAGAGAGCAATCGGTTGACGAGGATGATGGCCACCCCCGTCCGCTCCAGGTCCGCGGAGGTCTCGCTGGCGCTCGATAAGCGTGCGAGTTCGGCACTCACCCGCTTGGGCAGGGGCCGCCCGAAGAGGCTCGCCAAGGCCCGGATCCGTGGACGGAAGTCCGCGTCCACTCCGGGGTAGAGGAAGGCCAGCTTGCCCTCGTGCAGGAGCCCCTTGTTGGTGAACCAGATCCCGTTGCGCCCCCGGAAGTCCTTGCCGCGCTGAACAATGGCACGCGCCTTGGCCATTCGCTCTGGCGTGGGATCCATCACGGCCAGCCGGCAAGGGCCTACGCCCGGTTCACTGCTGGGCAAGGGGCTCGATAGGGCGGCCAGAAGCTCAGAGGGCGATTCTCCTGCCAACAACACTGCCCTGGGCAAGGGCAATTCCGCGGGGATGGCTGGTGTGTCTGGTGAACGGTGTTCCTCGACCACCACGTGAGCGTTGATGCCGCCGAAACCGAAGGCATTGACGCCGGCGCGACGCGGCGAGCCATTCGACTCCCAGGGCTCGGCCTCCTGCAGGATCCGAAAGCGTGTGCGCTCAAGAGCGGGGTGCGGCTCGCTGCAGTTCAAGGTCGGCGGCAAGACACCATCCCGCACGGCGCAGATGGCCTTGATCAGGCCCGCTATCCCCGCTGCCGGCATGGTGTGCCCTATCATCGACTTGATTGATCCGATGCCGGGCTGATCCGATTCGCTGGGGCCACCGAAGAACCGTGCCAGGGTCTCGAGCTCCGCACCATCGCCAGCAGGCGTCGCTGTACCGTGAGCTTCGATCAACCCCACGACTCCGGGGGCCTTGGGGTCGAGATCCAGATCCGCCCAGGCTCGCTCCAGTGCCAAGAGTTGGCCGTCCGGGCCCGGACTCATCAAGGTTGAAGCGCGCCCATCGCTGGAGACCCCGGTACCGGTCAGGACCGCGTGTATGCGATCTCCGTCGCGCTCCGCATCTTCCAGCCGCTTCAGCACGATCGTCCCCAAGCCCTCCCCCATCAGGAGGCCATCGGCGTCCTTGTCGAAGGGCCGGATCTCACCCTTCCGGCTGAGGGCGCCCAGTTGGCTGAACACGCTCCAGAAGACGACGTCCTGGGTCAGGTGCACGCCACCGGCAAGCACCATGTCGCACTCTTCACTCTGTAGGGAGCGGACCGCGTGATCCACCGCCAGGAGGGAAGAGGCGCAGGCCGCGTCCACGCAGTAGGCCGGGCCGCGCAGATCCAGGCGGTTGGCCACACGCGAGGCCGCGAGGTTGGGAACGAGGCCGATAACCGTGTCCGGACCGATGTGGCCGAGCTTGGATTGATAGGCCTCGCGTACAGCCTCGAGCTGTTCGGTGCTGATCCCCGGGATCAGGTCTTCCAGACAACCCACGAGCTCCTGGCTGACCTTCACCTTCTGGATCAGGCGCGCCATGCCAGAGTTCACGTAGCCGCCACGGCCCAGGATCACGCCGCATCGCTCGCGGGCAAACTCCTGGTCCCCATAGCCCGCGTCCTCCAGGGCAGCAGCCGCCACCTTGAGGGTCAGCAGCTGGTCGGGTTCGCTTGAACGCGCCGCGACAGGCATGACCCCGAACCCGGTCGCATCAAAATCCGCCAGATCGTCGATGAAACCACCCCTGTCGCAGTAGACGCGGTCCACGCGCTTGGAGTCACGATCGAGGAAGACCTTCTCCCAGCGCGCTTCGGGCACGGGACCGATGGCATCGTGGCCTCTGCGAATGTTGTCCCAGAAGGTGCGCACGTCCCGGGCACCGGGGAAGATGCAGGCCATCCCCACGACGGCAACTCTCTTGGTCTCGCCCGAACCCATGCCGCCTTACCGCAGCTGCTCGGGATCGGCATTCATGAGCATGACCTGGGAGGGGCCGCCGCCCCGAACACCAAGCTCGCGCACAAGTGCCTGGACGCCCCCCTCCAAAGGAATCAGACCGATCCCCCGGCGCTCGTACTCGGACTGCAGGTCCGGACCGACCATTCCGGCTCCTTCCCACGGCCCCCAGTTGATCGAGAGGATCCGTCCCGAGTGGGTCTTGGACAGGGAGTGAGCCAGCTTGTCGAGGTGATCGTTGGCCGCTGCGTAGTCCGCCTGCCCGCGGTTGCCAAAGGCGCCACTGATACTTGAGAAGAAGACCAGGAAGCGCAGGTCCTCTCGTACGTTTTGCGCGATGGTGTGGGCGCCGAGGACCTTGGTGTCAAAGACACGGTCAAAGGACTCTTGGGTCTTCTGAGTGAGGAGCTTGTCTTCAATTACTCCCGCGGCGTGTATCACACCGTCCAATCGGCCACGTTCGTCGTAGATCTGCTCGATGCACTTGCCAAAGGAGCGTCGGTCACGCACGTCCACGGACTGGTAGTGGGCAGTCCCTCCCGCGCTCCGAACGGCCTGCAGAGTTGTACGGATCTCGCGCGCACCCAGGATCTCGCGCGCGGCAGCGTCAATCTCTGCCGGTGCAGCACCCGACCGGGCTTCGATAAGCAATCGGCGCAAGTCCACAATACTCGTCGCAGAGTTGAAACGCGCTTCCTCATCGCCTTCGGGAAGAGCCGAGCGTCCAACGACTTCGAAGTGACATCCAAAGCGCTGGGCAAGGCCCGAGGTCACACGTCCCGCGATTCCGCGCGCTCCCCCCGTGATCAGGACAACCGAATCCGAATCCAGAGGCGAGTCCACTTCGCCGTCGGGCACGCTCCATAGCAAAGGTGCAGCCTGGACGGCTTGGCGGCTGCCCCCCGCGTAGGAGACCTCCAGGGTGTCATCCGTGGCGCAGATTTCGGCCAACAGAAGTTCAGCTTGCACGCCAGGATCGGAATCGGGGTCCAGGTGCACGATGCGTACGCGCGAACTCGGATGCTCCTTGGCATAGCTCTTGGCGAAGCCGGCCGCCCCCCCGGCCAGACCACTTGAACGGGTCGCGGTGCACAGGCTCTCCAGGCCAGTGGGCGAAGCTGCTTGAGTCAAGGCGAAGAGAGCCCGCACGTCGTCGGGTCCCCCATCGGAGGCCAGGGGCGCCAGGTGAATCAAGTGACCGTCTCCGTTCATGCGTGCGCCTTCCTCCATCAGACGCACACGGGCACCCAAACCTTCGAGCCCGCTAGCCAAGGCACGGGCCACGCCGCCGCGATCGTCGGTCAGGGCGAAGTGCCTGCCGCTCACGTCCATTCGATTGCCGTTCAAGGCGGCAGCATCGACCAGAGTAGGGGCATAGCGGCGCAGGGGTTGTTCTGGGGCCACAGCCGCTGGCGATGCCGGATCGACGTCCTCCTCGACTTGTGCAGGCGTCACCTCAGGACTCTCCAGCTCATCGGCCTGGCGTTCTATCCACTCCAGGATTCCGCGCAGGGTCTTGATGGAGGCCAGCTGCTCGACCAGCGCGTCCCTCTCCTCTTCAGTGCCCATCTCCATGGACGACGAACTGTTCAAGGCGCCCAGGATCTCGATGCGCTTGATGGAGTCGATGCCCAGGTCGGCTTCCAGGTCGAGGTCGAGGTCGAGCATGTCCTCGGGATAGCCCGTGCGCTCGCTGACGATGCGCAGGAGAGCCTGATCCAACTCCAGAGTCGGCTCCTCTCCCGCATCGTCCACGGACTCGGGCGATGGCGTGAGCGGGGCCGCGGCTTCCGCCTTCACATCCGAATGCGATGCGGGTGCCGGGAGCTGCGTGGCTTCCACCTGCCGCACGAGATCGGGTGCCGCGCTTCCCAGGTAGGCCAGGACGACCTGCCTCTGGGCCTCGAGGGTAGCGCTTACGTTCTTCAGGTACGCCAAGACCGTGGCCTGCGCCTCGTCCTCGGACGTCGCGCCCACCTCGGGGACGATTGCTGCCTCTGAACCACGGGGGACCATCTCCACCGGAGGCGTTGCGCAGGGCTGCATGGACTCCGGCGGGAAATTGCCGGATACGGGGACCGCCCGGAAGCCATCCACCTTCCACGCCAGGGGGGCGAGCGTGCGATCGGGCGGGGCATCCAGGTCGAAGCCGCCCTCTGTGCGCCCCTCAAAAAGAAACTCTGGATCCAGGTCGACTCCCAGCACGGACAGCTGCGCCAGAGCTGAGAGGAAGGAGGACAGGTCCCCGCGCCCAGACTCATTGGTGGAGATCACCTGCACCGGTTGGTCTGCAAGAATCTTGCTCACCAGACCTGTCAGCACACGGCCCGGCCCCACTTCCACGAAGATCCGCGCTCCTGCGTCGGCCATGGCCTGCACCTGATCGGCGAAGCGTACGGGCCGCACGATCTGTTCACTCAGGGCGGAGCGGATCAGCTCGGGATCAGCGGCGTGAGGGGCAGCCGTTGTGTTGGAGAAGACGGGCAGGGAGGGGGGCGCAATGGGAAAGGCTCGCAGATACTCGCCGAAGGTCGCCTCTGCATCGGCTACCACGCAACTGTGGAAGGCGCAGGCCACGGGAATGGAGCGCGCGGCGAAGCCACAGTCATCGAGACGATCGAGCGCCTTGTTCACTGCATCAGTTGGACCGGAGATGACGGTCTGACGCGGACCGTTCAGGTTCGCCAAGACCACGTCATCCACTCCATGCAGGGCGGCGGCAATCTCCTCCCCCGAGGCGGCCACCGCGGCCATGGTCCCCGGATCATCGCCCACGGCCGAGAGGATGGCCTCCGCACGAGCGCTGCTCAGCTCAAGGAGCCGCTCTTCTGGCAGGGCGCCGGCCAGGGCGAGAGCCACCAGCTCTCCGTAGCTATGCCCTCCCAGCCAGTCCGGCTCCACTCCCACGCTCTGAAGTAGGCGTCCCATGGCCAATCCGCACAGGCCGAGGGCAGGCTGGGCACGCTCCGTCTGAGCCAGGTGGTTTCTTTGCGCCAGGCGTTGGACGTGGTCGAAGGCCTCGGGAGGAAAGAGATCTGCAACCAGGGGGCCCGCCTGGTCGAGGAGGTCGGACAACTGTGGGAAGGCCAGGAACAGCTGCTGCAGCATGCCGGGGTACTGGCTGCCCTGTCCTGGAACAAGGAAGGCCACCCTTGGCGCGGACTCGGGCGCATCCGTGGCCCGTACCCAGATCCCCTCGGCAGCCTCAAATACCCGCGCGAGATGCAATCGTTCAGCCAGTTGATCGGTGTCCTTGGCAAGCAGGGCCACCTGGACCGGCCCCGTGCCACGAAGCGCTGCGGCGTGTGCCAATTCCCGCAGAGTCCAAGGGTCCTCGGCATCGAGACACTCGACCAGCGCGTCTATTCCCGCCTGCGCCTCGCCACGCTCCACGCCGCGCAGGAGGAACAACTCCTCGGGCCACACGGGCAGATGCGAGCCGGGATCATCCAGCCCTTCGTACTCCTCGAGCACCACGTGGAAGTTGGTGCCTCCGAATCCGAAGGAAGAGACTCCTGCCACCCGGGGACCACCTTGGGGCTGGGGCCAGGGGGCGCTCGCCTTGCGGAATTCGAACGGGCTCTCTTCCGGCTGGTAGCCACGGTTGGGCTGCTTGATCCCGAGGGTCGGAGGAAGGACACGGTGATGCAGGGAGAGTGCGCCCTTGATGAGGGAGGCGATCCCGGCTGCGCACTTGGTGTGACCGATCTGTGACTTGACCGACCCCAGGGTGCACCCCGCGGTAGCGGCACCGTCCGCTCGGAACACCTGGGTCATGGAGGCCAGCTCCGTGCGATCCCCCACGACCGTGCCGGTTCCGTGGGCTTCAACGAGGCCCACTTGCGCGGGACCGTAGGGCAGGCGCTCGTAGGCCCGGTTCATGGCGCGCACCTGGCCCTCAAGGCGCGGAGCGGTCATGCCCAGACTCTTGCCATCGCTGGAACCCGCACTGCTCTGGATCAGAGCGTAGATCCGATCCCCGTCGCGCTCGGCGTCCTCGCGCCGCTTGAGCACCACGGTGCCCACAGCCTCGCCCAGAACGATGCCGTCCGCTTCGGCATCGAAGGGTCGCGAGCGTCCCGTGGCCGAGAGGGCCTGGACGCTGGAGAACATCATGTAGTCGTTGATGGAGTTGTGCAGGTCGGCTCCACCCACGAGCACCATGGAGCTGGTCCCCGCCAACAGGGACTGCACGCCGCACTCCAGCGCCGCCAGGGAAGAGGCACAGGCGGCGTCCACCGTGTAGTTGAACCCACCCAGGTCCAGGCGGTTGGCGATGCGTCCGGCGATCACGTTGGCCAGCACGCCGGGGAATGTGTCCTCGGTGTGTTGTGGCAGACACGCTTCCAGCTCGCTGGGAACTTCGCCCACCAGCTGTTTGTAGAGCACGCGGAAACCCAGGGCCCCGGCCAGATCGTTGCCTCCCTCAGCCCCGAAGATGACCGAGGTGCTGGCGCGGTCGAACTCGCGCGTTGCATAACCCGCATCGCAGAGGGCACGGCGTGCAATCTCCAGACTGAGCAGCTGCACCGGCTCGATGGCGGCCATGGACTTGGGCGGGATGCCCTCCTTGGTGGGATCGAGCACCACCGGGTCCAGGAAGCCCCCGCGCGGGGAGGGAATAGTCTCTCCCGGCGCACCATCCGGGTCGCAGTAGATCTCGGGGTTCCAGCGCACGGGATCCACGTCCCGCAGTGAATCCACGCCGCGCACCACGTTGGACCAGAAGCTGTCGAGGTCACCGGCTCCGGGGAAGATCCCCGCCATACCGATGATGGCGATGTCCATGGGAGAGCCTTCGGCGGCGTCCTCGCTCGACGACAACTCTTGAGCGCGCCTTGCCAGGAAATCAATGGCGCCTTCGCTGACCTGCCGGTGCAGGTCCAGAATCGTCACACGCTCGTCTCGCAGGGCGGCAACCTCGCCCAGCATGAACATGCCCGTCTGCGCGCGCTCTTCATCCCCCACCGTGACAAGCTCGCCACCATCCCGGCGCAGACCCTTGGAGGCGACCCGCAGGCGACCCAGGTTCATCTGTTCGAGGGCAGCCCACATCTCACGTGACTCGGCTCCGCTCTCCTCAAGTCGTGCGCGCTCATCGCGGAAAGCCTCAACGTAGGGCGTTACCGCACACCGGGTGGCGTGACCAGGGGCCGTCTCGACGAGCTCCGTTCCTCTGCAGGCCACAGCCGTCTGCCGATAGCCCTCGTCGATGGCTCCCGAGGTCACGGCCTCGTCGGTAAAGATGTAGGCACTGCCCATGAGTACCCCGACCCGTGCCCCACGCTCCACCAGGGGTGCCGCGAGCGCAGCGACCATGGCCGCCGAGCGCTCGTCGTGGATCCCGCCGGCGAAGAGGATGCGCAGCTCCTCGGGGTGCTCGAATCCGGCGAGCCGTTGCAGTTGAGCTTCCCAAAGGGAGAAGCTCGAACGAGGACCCACGTGGCCCCCGCACTCGCGTCCTTCGAACACGAAGCGCCGGGCTCCCTGATCCAGGAACAGGTCGAGCAGGCCGGGAGAGGGCACGTGCAGGTAGGTCGGAGTACCCAGGTCTTCCAAGGCCCGTGCTTGGGAGGGCCGCCCCCCCGCAATCAAGGCGAAGGGTGGGCGCAGATCTCGCAGCACTTCGAGCTGCCTCTCCCGCAATTCAGCAGGCAGGAAACCGAGCAGCCCGACGCCGAACGGAAGGGCGCCCAGCTGATCACGGGTGGTCTGAACCAGGGAGCGCACCTGCTCGCCATCCATGAGCGAAAGAGCCAGGAAGGGCAGGCCGCCGCCTTCGGCTACCGCAGCCGCAAACTCGGCCCCGTCACTGACGCGTGTCATGGGACCTTGGACCACCGGGAAGCGACAGCCGTGCTCCTGTGCCAGAGCCGCCTTCGGCCCCAAAGCCGCTTGCCTGCTGGCCTGCCCCACGGCGTCCAGAGCCTGGGCCTCGACGGCGTGCGCGATGCCCCCCGCCGTTCGGTAGCGCTTGGCGAGTACCGCTGCCAGGCCGATGTCCTCGCCCACGGGAAGGAGCTGTTCGTCGAGATCGTCGGCCCCCAGGCGGGCTGCCACCTCCTCCACACTCGCCTCTCCCAGTGCATCCGCCAGGGCCACATCGGGCCGGCGCAGGACTCTGTGCTCTCCCACCACGACCGTCTCGCTCCCATCCAGGGTGGCGAGGCGCTCCTTCAGGCCAGCGGGCAGGCGGGACTCTCTGGCCAGAGCCAGCGCGCTGTCGAGCACGAAGCCCGCGGCGCCTCCGGCCAGGCAGCCGGCGGCCGTATGCGGCCCAATCCCGCCTTGGCCACGGATGGGAACGGAAGCGGGCAGCGCCCCGCTCTCCAGGAGTTGTTGCAGGAGGATGAAGGTGCTACGGGTCCCTATCCGACCGCCAGCCTCACTGCCCTTGGCGATCAACGCCGTGGCCCCCGACTCCAGGGCGGCGCGTGCTTCAGAGAGGTCACGCACCTGAGCGTGTATCTCCCCAAGTCCTCTGTACGGTTCCGCATCCATCCCGGGCGCCAGAATCAAGAAGGCCGCTCCGGCGAGGAGAGCGGGGTCCACATCCCGCTGCAGCAGCACACCCACGCGTCCCGCTGCGGACCCCGCTCCGTCCAGAGCGGTCCATAGACACTGTGCCCCGGCGGAGGGATCGGCACCCAGATCGACTGCACAGGGCACACCGGCCCGTGCCAGGGCCGCCGCCAGATGAGGGTCGGGGCGACCGAAGGGAGTTATGCAGAGCAGCGGGGGCAGGCCCATCGGATCAGCACTTGCGTCCAGAAAACAAAATAGGTGAGGGGAAGACTAGTGGTCTACCAGACGTGACCGGCAACCCCGGGAACAGTGATGAGACCTGTCATCATCCTATCGCACGTACGGCAAATGCAGGACCAGATCGCTCTGGACGGCTGCCGCAGAGCAAGGTTCCTTCTTTGGGACAGGGATTCAGAGCTCACACGCGGGTAGAGATCCCGATCCGGTGCAGTTGGAGATCAATCTCAACCTGCCGGAGCTCGTGGGCGGATGATTTCCAGACACCCATGCCGTCCACGAAAATGCCCCCTGGAATGGTCGGGGCGAGAGGATTTGAACCTCCGACCTCTGCAACCCCATTGCAGCGCGCTACCAGGCTGCGCCACGCCCCGACCGAGGGGCAGGGATCGTAGGGAGGGACCGGAGGGGGGTCAACCGCTCGGAAGTAGCGATTTGGGGAAGAACTGGACCCCCGCGGCCCATTGGGGAGAATGGGCACGGATAATCGAGCCGTGGCCAGACCCCAGAGACCCCAAGAGATCGTGCGCATCCGAGTGCGCCGCCGCCACCGCACTTGGATGTACGCCATGGTCCTGGCCACCATTGGCTGGGGCGCCTGGTGGCTCAGCTTGTTTGCGCGTCGGTTCTTCCCGGGTCTGTTCCCCGGATTCGCGATGACCTACTGGGTAGCTTGCGTGCCTGCGGCGGCAGGGCTCCTGCTGGCGATCTTCACGATCCGGGCACGCAAGATCTGGATCCTCCTCGCCGCGGTACCCATTTGCTCCAACCTGTCCCTTCTCGCCCTGCCCTGGGTGCTGGACCGGGACGTGCTGGGTCCACAGGACACCTCGCTCCCCACTAGCCCCGGGCCGACGCAGACGGACGCCCCCGACTAGAGCGGGGTCGCGGCCAGGACCAACCACAAGCCCGTCACCGCGGTGACCACCGTGAGCAGGATGACGGCAACAGCCACGCGCCCGTGGGTCGTGCGTTTGCACTTGGCCTTGATGGTCATGATCCCTGTAATGACCGGCAGGAGGTAGGCATAGACCGTGATCTGGGCGAAGGCCAGGTGCACAGGAAAGATGCGGCCTGCGGATTTGAGGTCGTATTCCTCCCCCAACTTTTCGGCGTAATAGATCGCCAATCCCAACCCGACGAACGCGAGGACCACGAGGGTCAGGTGCCTGCGGCGCAGGGACCTCTTGCCCGTGACGACGACCGCCCCCAGCAGGATGAGGGTAACGACAAGGAAGAGACCGAATCCGGTAGCTGCGGTCATCATTCGATTATCGAGGAGGAGGGGCAAGACCGTCCATTTCGGCGGCTGGCTCTCGGGTCATCAGGTCCGTCACCACTGTCCGGGGATCCTTGCCCTCAAACAGAACCGCGTGGACCTGTTCAGCGATCGGCATGGACACGGAACCCAAGGCGCTCTCTGGACCGAAGAGGGCCTTGGTGGTCCAGACGCCCTCGGCCACCATGTCCATCTCCTCCAGGATCTGCTCCAGGGTCTGGCCGCGGCCAAGGCGCTCCCCCACGCCACGGTTACGCGAGTGCTTCGAGGTACAGGTGGTGATGAGATCCCCTATGCCGGCAAGCCCGAAGAATGTGCTGACCTCGGCCCCGCGAGACTTCCCGAAGCGCGCCATCTCCACGATGCCGCGGGTCATGAGGGCACTCTTGGCGTTGTCGCCGAGCTCGAGCCCATCGCACATGCCCGCCGCGAGAGCGATCACGTTCTTGAGAGCCCCCGCCAGCTCTGCGCCGTAGGCGTCGCCGTGGGTGTAGACCCGGAAGCTCTCGCAGGAGAAGGCGCCCTGCACGAGCTTGCCGTGGTCCTCATTGTCGCAGCCCACCACGAGGGACGCGGGTAGACCGCGCGCGACCTCCTCAGCATGACTGGGCCCCGTCAGCACTCCGATGGATCGGTCGCCCAGGACCTGGGTCAGGATCTGCCCGGGAGTCTTGAAGGTCTCGATCTCCAGCCCCTTGCTCGCCGTGACCAGGGGCAGGGCGCCCGGTAGCGCGTCTTCAAAGCGCGAGGCGACCTGCCGCAGGTACTGGGTGGGCACCACGCTTACTGCAAGCTCGGCGCCTTCGGCAGCGTGAAACGGATCGGCGTCTACTTTCAACGCATCAGGGAAAGGCACGCCTGGTAGAAAGCGCTCGTTGCACCGCTCGCGATTGAGAAGCTCGGCCTGTTCGGAGAAGGCGCTCCAGAGCACCGTCTCGATGCCGTTGTTGGCGAGGATCAGAGCCAATGTCGTCCCCCAGCTTCCGTCCCCTATCACCAGAGCCTTTTGAATGGACCTGTCACCCATGGCTGTGGTCTCCCGGTGAATCCTTGGGCGCCTGCCCGGCGCGGGGCTCGGTGCCTTGCAGCATGCGAGAGATGTTCTGTCGATGGCGCACGACCACTAGTAGAGCAAGCAGGCCGCAGCCCACCAAGAGAGGTGTGTCATCCGGATAAAACCACCAGGCTGCCATCGGGAAACCAAGCCCCATCAGGATGGATGCCAACCCCACATAGCGGGTCGTCTTCAACGTGATGACCCAGATGACACCCGCGCTGAGAACGATGCGGTAGTCCACGGCCACGATCGCTCCGCAGGCGGTCGCTACCCCCTTACCCCCTTTGAGGCGCAGATAGAGGGGAAAGCAGTGGCCCAGCACGGCCGCCGCGCCGCAAAGGACGCGGGCTTGGGAATCCACTTCGCCGCCCACCAAGGCGGGAGCAATCACGACCACCGGAGCCCAGCCCTTGGCGCAGTCGAGGGCGAAAGAAACCAGGCCCCAACCGCGGCCCAGGGCCCGCATGGTATTGGTGGCCCCGATATTGCCGCTGCCCAGCTGACGCAGGTCCTCCCCCTTGAGCACGCGGGTGAGCAGCAGTCCGAAGGGCACGGACCCGAGCAGGTAACTCGCCAGCACCGCCAGGAGCAGGGGACCGGGAGAGCCGATCTGGGGGATCAGGGAGAGGGGGGCCATGGGGGCAGTACGCGCGGGACGGGCGGGCGATCAAAGGGTACCCTGCGGCCACCCCGTGCAACCAGCATGCGGCGAGCCTCCCGCCCCCACACCTCCCATGCCCCCCCCTTCCCCCAGACGACAACGGCCAACCACCCGTGCCGCCACCTTGGGCGTGGACACGGGCGGCACCTTTACGGATCTGGCACTGCTCGCCTCCGACGGCACGCTGACCACGTGCAAGGTGCCCTCCACGCCGGAGGATCCGTCGTTGGCCCTGGAAGCGGGGATGCAGGCCTTGAGCGTCCAGGCTTCCGATGCCATGGAGGATTGTGACGTCATCCACGGCACGACCGTCGCCCTGAACGCTCTGCTCACGGGACGCACCGCACCCACCGCACTGATCACCAACCGCGGCTTCCGGGACCTGCTGGAGATCGGTCGCGGGGAACGCCCGGTCCTGTACGACCTGCAACCCCAGCGACCCACGCCGCTCGTCCCGCGCCACCGGCGGTACGAAATTGACCAGCGCACCTGGCCTTCGGAAGAGGGTGCTCTGGTTGAGGTGGCCCGCCCCAAGGCCAGCGAGGTGGCACGCCTCAAGAAGACGCTGCGCAGCAGCGGCGCGCGCAGCCTGGCTCTGTGCCTGCTGCACTCCTACGCCGACCCCGGAATCGAGACCCGCCTCGCGCGCGCGCTGGAGAAGCTGGGCCTGCCCATCACCTGCTCCGGCACCCTGCTGGGAACACACCGCGAGGTCGAGCGCTTCTCCACCGCCTGCGCCAATGCAGCCCTGACCCCCATCATGGCCGACTACCTCTCGCGACTCGGGAGGCTCCTGCCTCCTGAGCGGCTCTCCATTCTGCAGAGCTCGGGCGGAACACTACCCGCCAACCGGGCCGCCATCGAACCCGTGCGCGTGCTCTTCAGCGGCCCCGCGGGCGGCGTGGTTGGCGCGGCACACGCAGCGCGTCAGGCAAAGCTGGGAGCCATCGTGACTTTGGACATGGGAGGCACAAGCACCGATGTGGCCTTCCACTCACCGGAGGCCGGCCTCTCCAACACGGTGCACGATGCGGCGGTTGCCGGCCATCCCATCGCCGTACCCGCACTGGACATTCACACCATCGGCTGCGGCGGGGGCTCGCTGGTTCGGGTGGATGCGGGAGGTGTCCTGCACGTGGGGCCGGGAAGCGCCGGTGCCGATCCGGGACCCATCTGCCATGGGCGAGGAACGGAGCCGACGGTCACCGATGCCTGCGTCCACCTGGGATACATCGAGGCGCAAGGGTTCTTGGGCGGACAATTGGACCTGGACGTCGAAGGTGTCACCAGCGCCTTCGAGGCGCTTGGCAAGCGCATCGGCGTGGACTCCGTACGCGCAGCAGAGGCCGTGCTCGACCTGGCCCATGCGGCCATGCGCCGGGCCCTGGGAGTCATGACCATGCAGCGTGGTCAAGATCCCGCCACCTTGCCTCTGGTCGCGTTCGGCGGCGGTGGCGGGCTGCACGCCGCCGCTCTGGCGGGAAGCCTGAACATGCCCGGGGTTCTCATCCCCGCCCACCCGGGTGTGCTCTCCGCCCTGGGCATGGCCAGCGCGGATGCCCTGTGTGACCACGAGCGCACGATCCTCGCGCCCCTCGCCCAATGGTCGGCATCCGAGCGCAAGCTTGCCTTCTCCGAGTTGACGGGTCAGGGACAGAGTGAATTGCAGGCGGCAGGCCACTCCGTCCGTAGCATTCGCTTCGAGCGCAACCTGGCCCTGCGCTACCGCGGACAGTCATTCGAGTTGAACCTGCCTGAAGGCAGCCACCTGTCCCGGCGTTTTGCGGACCTGCACAAGGAGCGCTACGGTTGGAATCTGCCTGGAACCGAGATTGAACTGGTCGCCTTGCGGGCGCGCGCTTTTGCTCCCGCAATCAACGGGGCGCAGCCAGCGGATACCGGGCCTCGCAAGCGTCCCGCCCCCAAGAGCACCTTGCTGGGAACCCGGCGCGCCTGGTTCGGACGCTGGCACCGCACCGCTCTCTACCAGCGCGCGGATCTCGCCCCGGGTCACATCGTGTCGGGGCCGGCTCTCGTACAGGAGTACAGCGCCACCACGCTCATACCTCCTCGCCATCAGGCCACGGTGGGAGCCCACGGTCACCTGTGGCTCACCCCGTCCTAGTGCCCCCTGGACGGTCGAATGTGGAGCGGCTGAAGGGACTTGAACCCTCGACATCAACCTTGGCAAGGTTGCGCTCTACCACTGAGCTACAGCCGCGTCCGGATTGCGAGGATAGCCTGCCCTGACGCTCTGGCAAGGGATCGCTCCAAAATCATGGTCTCCGGTGGATCCCGAGGGATGGGCTGCTAGACCCCTCCACCCGTGGCCACGTAGGTGGCCACCCAGGCCCCTGCGCTTTGTGCCGCTTGGGTCACGTCCGCACCCTGGGCCATGTGGGCGGCGAGAACCGTGGCGAAGCGACACCCCGTCCCACGGCGGGATCCCTCAATGCGTGGCCGCTCGAGCCAGTAGGGCTCATGGCCGGGCCGCGCCACCAGATCCTGCAGGGGGTCCTCGCCGCCGTGCCCTCCCTTGACCACGACTGACTCGGCACCCCCGGAGAGCAGGTTGCGGGCCGCAGCCACACGCTGAGCAGGAGAGACCAGAGCGTCGACCTCCACGCCCGCCAGGAGTGCGGCCTCGTCCAGGTTGGGAGTGAGGATGGGCCCCATGGGAAGCAGCTCTTCACGGAGAATCCCCAGCGCCCTGGTGTTCAAGAACCTGAAGCCGCTCGAGGACTCGATGACCGGGTCAAAGACCCAATGCCGATCGCCGAGTTCACTGAGAAGCTCAATGGCTGCCAGGAGGTGTTCGGGGCCGGGAAGCAGTCCGATCTTGACGCCCTCGCAGCGGGGCAGAGCAGCCCGGGCCTCCGCCAGCCATTCTTCGGGCTCGCGGGCACCGAGAGCATGGACGGCCCGCTCGTCTTGTTCGGTATGCGCCGTGGCCACCAGGTGCGGCCTCACACCGACTGACTCAGCCGCCTGACGATCAGCGTCCAAACCCGCAGCCGCACTGGAGTCCACACCACCGATACAGAGCAGGGTGATGTCCGCGGTCATTCCGAGAGCAGACGGCCTTCGGTGGGGATCGTCTCCTCATCCCCTTCCGGCGGTGTCGCGATGACGGCAAGGGCGTTGGCGCGCAGCATTCGCTCCACCTCCTTGATGGTGCTCTCTCCGGAGTCCTCGAGAATCAGGTGACCACCGGCGATATGGCCGTGCCCGCCGAACGAGCCCTCCCCAGCCAGGACCCGCTCCATCAGCGGATAGGCCTTGCCAAAAGCGTAGTCGGTACGCAGGGAGAGTACGTACTCGCCCTCGAATGCCCCACCTACCACGACCCAGCTGACGCCCTTCATCCGCAGGAGAAAATCTGCCATCTCCGCAACGGTCTCGGGGTTTTCTATCTCACCCAGCAGGGCCAGGACGAGAGGTCCGTGCTGGCGGGCCAGCGAGAGCGCGTTGGAGAGCTCGACGTAGTAGCTGCGTGGCAGGGGTGGGTGGTGAATCTCAGCAATGGCGGTGCGGTCCGCGTAACGGAAGGTCTCGTAGTAGGCCTCCTCGTCCAAATCTGAATTGGTCCGCGAGAGGTCAGCGGTGTCGTAGCGCACTCCGCAGAAGAGTGCGGATGCCGTACGAGAGTCGAGAGGCACCTCCGCATCGCGCAGGTACTCGTAGATCATGGAGGCGGTCGCACCCAGGTTGAGACGCACGTCCCGGTGCGCCACACCAATCGGCTCGCAACCCTCCACCACTGGTGGCACGTGGTGGTCGAAGACGGCCAAGACCGGCAAACCCTCCGGCAATACCGTGTGACCGAATTCCGGTTGAGTATCCACCAGAGCCACACCCGCAAATTTCCGGGTGTCGATTCCCTCGTAGTCTTCCAGATCCAATTCCAGGGCACGCACGAGGGCCAGGTTCTCTGCGCGGCGAATGCGGCCAAGGGTGGCCACCGTGGCCTGCAGGCCAAAGCCCTCCTGGATCAGATGCCGCAGGCCCTCGCAGGCGCCCAACGCATCCGGGTCCGGACCCCGGTGGGTGAGGATCAGGATGCGCTCCGCTGAGCGGGCGCGCCCTTGTGCGACGGCTCCCTCAAGCACACCACGCAGGTGCTGCACGGGCAGCAAGCCGCCGGCCGGGACGGGGCCAGGGCGGCCGGAGCCTTGGAAGAGCGATCGGGCGGGCTGTTGCATGCTGAGGTTTGTGGTTGCCCCCCACTATCGGACAGGTGAGGGGGTGGGTGGCAGATTCCCTCTGTTTCCCTGGCTCTCCCAGGACCAACCAGAATCCACGCTCCTATTATTCGGCTCTACGATGGAATTCGTGGAGCATTTCTGCCCCAAGGAATCAGAAGCCGCGATCCAACAGGTACTGGACAGCAAGAAGCACTTCCGCCCGACCGTGGCGGGGATGGACCTCCACGACCCGGGCCGCCTCGCGGGGCACGTATTCGGAAACGAGCTGGAAATCAACCTCACCCTGCCCGGGGGGCAGCTCAGATTGGTCCTTGGTGGCATCCTGAAGGTGGCAGCCCATCATGCGATTCGAGAAGGCATCGAGCCAGACGCCCTGGTCGGGCAGACCCATGTTGCTGCGCTGGTGGATCCGACCCGTATCGTGCCAATAGCCGACCTGCTGACCGGCGAGGTCCTCGAGGGTCCACTGGACTGCCTCGAAGTTCAGGAGATCGTTGAGTTGCTGGCCGGGCTCGATGGCCAGTTGGGTATCTGGGAACTCGCGCCGCAAGGTGAAAATCGAGCGACAGAAGTGCTCCAGTTGCTTCTGTCCCTTGAGTTGCACCCGGTGCACGAACTCACGGATCTGCTCCTGTACACCCTCTCGCTCGTCGTCGCTTGCCTCTGCCAACTGCTCCTCGAATTGGGCAGCCTCGGCACAGATCTTGGAGTCCTCCACCGCACACCCGCGTACGATGACCGTGGGGGCGTTCATCTGCTGGGCGAGGCGGATGTGGCGGCGACTCGAGTTCAATGCCTGCTCACGTGCATCACTGCTCGTGCTCCCGAGCATGCTCCCGGACATGTTCTCCGAGCGGGGCTTGAGCGATCCAACGACCACCGATGCCACTGCAATGCCCGTTTCGCGCGCACTGTCCTCCCAACCCAGCAGGTTGACCGGCTGGTCGGAGAGCCCCAGTTCGAGACAACGGAAGCCCATGGCAACCGCACTGAAGGCCTGATCCTCGATGTTGCACAGGCGAGGGCCATAGCAGGACGTCGAGAGGACGAGTTCGTTGGGAATTCCGGGCTTGGTCAAAACAGATTCAAATGGGTTGAGGGCCGTATCGCAGCCGGGGCACTCCCTCGCGGGTGGTGACCGGGGCCTCTAGGCAGTACGACTCACGGAACTCTATCCCGGCCCAATGACCCCGGAGGGGGAATCCCATTCCGGGTCACAGGTGCCGTGCCAGGTTCAGTTGAGAGGTCCTGCCCGAGCCGCGGAGACAGGGAGGACTCTTCCGTCTGCGAACGGAGGCCTCCCCCACGAGCCGAGAGGGGTGCATCGGTTGCCGCCGATGCTGAGGGGGTCTAGAAGGGTGATTCGGGGCCCAAGACCTGTCAATGCGAGGTGCTACAGAACCGCCCTTCCTTGCTACCCTGACCCCATCATGAGCCTTCTGCGTGCCCTCCCCCTGGCTTTTCTTGGCCTCCTCAGCCCTCTGACCTCCGCAACCTCGCCCTCCCGGGCCCAGGATTCAGCAACCCTGGACCGTGGTCTGAGAGCCATTCAGGTGGAGTCCATCAAGGCCGACCTGGACTATCTGGCCAGCCCCGAACGCGGGGGCCGTGCCACGCCGAGCCCGGGTCTGGAGGAGGCCTTGGCGCACATTGTCCAGCGCCTGGAGGCTTCGGGTTGGACGCCGGGTGGATCTGATGGTTGGCGCTCACCCTTCCCCCTCTTCAAGCTCGGTGTGGATGTCGAGCACAGCGGAGCGCGGGTCACCGCTGGCGACAAGACTCTGGAGTTTGCGTTTGGTGAGCAGGTCCTCCCCGAGCGTATGGGCCAGCTGCGCGCATGGGACCTGAAAGGTCCCCTGGTCTCCGTAGGTGCTGGCGAAGAAGCAGACATCGCCAAGGCTGAATTGAATGGAGCCTGGGCATTGATCCAAGAAGGTGCGGCCTCGGTTCGGGGCGCGGTGCTGCGTGCCCGCGAAGCGGGAGCCATCGGCATGCTCGTGACTCCGGGGCCCGACTGTCGTTGGCGCGAGTATGATGAGCGCTTCGCGTCCGTTGCGAGCGCCATGGTTCGTGGGCTCGTCACGCAAACCCCTGCTCGTGGTGGACGGCAGAATGACCCGGCGGTGGTCATGATCACGGAGAAGGCCACCGCACGGTTACTATCCCTGGCAACCGTTGATTGGTCCGGGAGAGCCGAAGGAGCCCTTCCTCCAAGCGGTGTGCCGTTGGGAGTTCAGTTTCACGACAAGCGCGCCCTCGTAGAGCCTGAAACGAAGACCGCCAACGTGATCGCCTGGATGCCGGGTAGTGACCCGGAACTGGGACGCGAGGTCATCCTTCTCACGGCACACGTGGACCACCTGGGCGAGATCCGCGAGGAGGTCCACGCCGGCGCCAACGACAACGCATCGGGAGTGGCCGCGCTCCTCTCCCTAGCCGATGCCCTGGCCGCGCGCGGTCCCGGCCGCCGTGGCCTGGCCCTCCTGTTCCTGGTGGGAATGGAGAAGGGCTCCTGGGGTGCCAAGGCCTTCCTGGCGGACCCCGCCCTGCCCAAGGACGCCCAGGGCGTGGCCCTCATCAACCTGGATCGCGTCGGGCGCCTGGAGAACGACCTGCTCTACGCCACCCCCAGTCCTACCCACCCCAACTACAGCCCCCTGGCCGCAGCTATTGCCGCCCCAGCCGCCGAGGAGGCCCTGCTGCTCGCCTCCATGGATGACCAGTGGTCGCGCCTGGATACGCGGGTCTTCGCCACGGCGGGCCTGCCCGTTCTCAGCCTGAGCTCGGGTGCCGACGAGGACACTCATCTGGCCAGCGACACACGGGACAAGGTCCACGCCGACTCGGTCATGAAGGTGGCTCGTACGACCCTGCGCCTCCTTGAGCGTTTGGATGGGGAGCTGCTGGGCTTGCCCCGCGGCCCCTCGGTGGCGAACGGTGACGGACCGGGTCCACCCGATTCGGACGAGGCCATGCTGTTCGGCATGGACCTCATCGCCGCAGCAGACGGCGGAGAGTTGTCGTTCTTTCTCGACGCCCTAGACCGCCAGGCGCTGGTGCAGCGTGCGCTGAGCCAGTCCGAGGTACCGGCCTCCCGCGCTGAGCGAGCCTGGCTGGAACAGGCGGCGGAAGTGGAGCATCTCTGGCGCCGGGTCGTCGAGCTATGCACCGACGATGGCCAGTACAGCCTGCTGCGCGTCAGTCACCTGCCGGCTACGGACGAGCAACCCGAGCGTTGCGAGTTGGTCATGCGCCTGGCGCGGGAGACCGACTTCGACTACCACCGGCTGCTCCTGGACCGGGACAGCACCCAGGCCGTCCGGGTCATCGATGTGCACGCCCTCTCCCTGGACGAGTGGGCCAGTGACACCTTGGCTCGGCACCACACGCTGCTGTCCAGTCACCCTGACTCTCTCGCGGATCTGCGCGCGGGTCGCTCGCCCCGCTGCCTGTCCCCCTTGGGTGGCCTGCACGTGCACTACGACGACCCCGACCTGATCCGAGGGATGGGCCTGCTTGATGCACTGCCCGAGAGCCTCTCCATGGAGCGCGACTATCTTCGCATGGCCATGCTCTACACCTGGGGCCAGCGGCGCACGGAGTGGGCCATCGCCCGTGGCCGCTTTGAAGCGACCTTCCCCGAGGCCCGGGGAGCCGTTGTGTGGGCCGTGTGCGATACCCACGGCTGGGATCCCGAACCCGCCGAACTGGCCGAGTCGCTCGATGCTCTGGTGGCCATGACGGGGGACGCCACCTACCCCACCTTCCTGCGGGGCATGCACTCGACGTTTGCCGAACAGCCCGCCCTGGCACGCCCCTTCTTTGTGCAGGCCATAGCTCTGGAGCCCGAGTTCCAGGAGAGCTGGTGGGGTCTCTTGAACACCTTGAAAGCCCTGAAGGACTGGCCAGCCCTTGCGCAGCACCTGGATGCTTTCGGGGGCTACTTCGGGTTCGAGTTCACTCCCGAGGAGACGCTGAAGGACACGAGCATGGTCGAGTTCGTCAAGTCGGCGGCCTTCGCCGAGTGGCAGACACGCTATCGGGCAAGGCACAAGGGCGACAAGTAAGCCGATGCTGGACTCAGCAATAAGGCGGGTCCGCCTGACCGCCCCTCGACTGGCAATACCCGCCGTCCTGCTCATGGGCCTTGCCCATGGCATGGGCTTGATGGCGACTGATGTGACGGTTCGGCCGCGGCTCTCCTTGAGCGCGGACGCTCCTGATGGGATGTGCGAGCTGGGACAGACCGTCACCTTCACGGCACAGGTGGTGAACACCTCCGGTGATGCGCTGCATGGCAAGCTCCGCTGGGAGCTTGAGACGCTGGCCTTCGACGCGCCGGTTGTCGAGCCGGTCCCGATCGAGGTCGAAGGGCGCGGGACGGCGAGCTACGACTACAAGCTCGAGATGAAGGTCCCCGGTTTCGTTCGCGTCTCTTGCTTCGTGAGCGAGGATGGAGAGGAGCGGGAGGTGAAGCGTCAGCGCAGGATCGGTTGCGAGCCGACAGCCATCCGATCAGCACTCACCCGCGAACCCGACTTCGGAGAGTTCTGGGAGGAGTCACTCAAAGAGCTCGGCAAGGTGCAGCCTGAGTACGAGTTGAAGGAGATCCAGAGAGAGCGGGGAGCCGGTGCACGGCGCTATGAGCTCATCATGCGCAGCCATGGCGGAGTGCGTGTGCGTGGATGGCTGGACGTTCCCCCGTCCGAGGGGCCCCATGCCGCACTCCTGAGGGTGCCCGGCTACAGTCAGAACATGCGGCCGGTGAACAACACCCGCGGCATGATCGTGCTCTCCTTGAACGTCCGAGGTCACGGCAACAGCGTCGATGACGTGCCGGGCCAGCCCGCCGATTTCTGGATCCGCGGCCTGGATCTCAAGGAGACCTACTACTACCGGGGAGCCTACCTGGACTGCGTGCGAGCCGTGGACTATCTGACCTCGCGAGAGGATGTCGATCCGGACCGGATCGCGATCTGGGGTGGAAGTCAGGGAGGAGGCCTGGCCTTCGCGACCGCCGCGCTGGATCCGCGCATTGACCTGTGCATCGCCGACATCCCCTGGCTCTGCGACTGGATCGGCTACTCCAGGTTGGTGCCCAAGGACGACGCCATGACCAACTGGATCGCCGCGAAGGAGATCCGCACCGAGTCCTCGGTCCTGCAAACGCTGAGCTACTTCGACACGATGAACCTGGCGGACCGCATTCGGTGCACAACGATCATGGCGGTGGGATTGCAGGACTCGATCTGTCCGCCCTCCACCAGTTTCGCCACCTTCAATCGGATCACCGCGCCCCACGACTACCGCATCTATGAAGACAGCGGCCACGGGCTCGGCGGCGACCATTACATGTGGGTGGTCGGCGAAGTCCAAGAGATCTTCGGCTCGGAGAAGCACTAGATCGCCAAACCCATCGGATTAGAAATCCGATGCACCTTCCAACCTGACCTGACGCAAGCCCCCAAGAATCAAGAACTTACGAGAGCTTGCTTGGGAACAGGTTCCGAGATTTGCCTCGGGTTTGCCTCAGAGTCCGATCAGGTAGCAACTGACAAGGAACGGTTGAGAGCTGGTGCCCTCATGTGAGGGATTA
>PBIX01000085.1 GCA_002720975.1 Planctomycetota bacterium
GGTCCAGGAGGCCTGGGCGGTCACGTCACTGGCGAGCACCCCTTGCTCAGCCAGCGCGTCTAGGACAGGTGTCGTCTCGCGTGCGTAGCCGTAGGCCGAGATGCGGTCGGCGCGCAGGGTGTCCACCACGATCAGGAGGACGTTGGGGCGCTTCACCTTCTCCGGTTCGGGCGCCTGATCGGGGGAGCAGGCCGCCAGGGCAGCGAGAAGAAGGGGAGTAAAGGGGCAGCGCATCAGGGTAGCCATCCTGCGTTTCCACCATACCGCGCCTGCCCATGCCGTGCCACGCAGTGCCGGCCTACGGGTCAGGCATGATTGGGAGTGCCTCAGCCTGGGAGGACACCCTACAATTGGAATCCCCCGCCACACCTCACGATTCATAAATGCTCTCCACCCTCATCAGCCTGACCCTCGCCTCGCCCGCCCCCGTTGACGTGGATTTCCTCAAGGACGTCTACCCGATTCTTGAAGCACATTGCATCGAGTGCCATGGCCCGAAGAAGCAGAAAGGCGACCTCCGTCTCGACCAGCGCGCGGGGTTGTTTGAAGGGGATGAGGACTTCATCCCCGTCGTCCCCGGTAAGCCGGACCAGAGCACCGTGATCGAGTTGATCACCTTGGACGCGGACGATCCCGACCTCATGCCCAAGAAGGCGGACAAGCTCAGCGATGAGGACATTGCCATTCTGCGTACCTGGATCGAAGAGGGGGCCGCTTGGGAGCAGCCGCCCGTCCGCGAGGTCAAGGTCGACCCGCTGGCCCTGCCACCTCTGAGCGAGGAGCAGCTCGCCACCCGGGACAAGGCCCTTGTCACCCTGAATGGCGCGGGTGTTCGGGTACAGCTGATCGCGGAGAACCATACGGCGCTCGAGGTCAACCTCAGTCTCTCTCGTGATGAGGGAACGGACGGGCAGGTCGCGCTGCTTGCCGGTCTTGAGCCCGTGTTGGTGTGGGCCAACCTCGCGGGGACCAAGCTCACAGATGCCGGCTTGAACAAGCTGGCTGACTTCGGAGCCCTGCGGCGCCTGAACCTCTCCGGAACCGCGATCACCGATGCCGGCCTGGCCAGCCTCGCCAAGCTGGGAGAGCTGCGCTCGCTCAATCTGTACGGGACGGGTGTGACCGATGCCGGACTCAAGCATCTGGAGTCGCTACCGTCCCTGGAGCGCCTCTACCTGTGGGGAACGGACGTGACACCGGAGGCCGCCAAGGTCTTCCAAGCGAGTCATTCGGGCTCCAAGGTCAACACCGGAGCGGAACTTGTCGTGACGGAGATCGCCACCGAGATCTCCATCAACACCGAGTGCCCCATAACCAACAAGGCCGTAAGCGCGGCCTTCGTTGTCCTGGTGGAGGACCAGAGAGTGGGCCTGTGTTGCGCCAAGTGCAAGGCTGCCTTCGAGGCAGATCCCAGCCCCCACCTCGCCAAGTTGGGTCTCAAGGAGGCAGGTCCCGTGAACGAGGTCTGTCCCGTATCCGGCAAGCCCATCGTGGCGGGCTGCACTTCCGAGGCCGCTGGCACCCTGGTCGGATTCTGTTGTGGCAAGTGCAAGGCAGCGTTCGATGTCGATCCCAACCCCCACCTCGTCAAGTTGGGCCTCAAGAATGCGGGTCCCGTGAACGAGGTCTGTCCCGTGTCGGGCAAGCCCATCGTGGCGGGCTGCACTTCCGAGGTCGGTGGCACCCTGGTCGGATTCTGTTGCGGCAAGTGCAAGGCTGCGTTCGACGAGGCCCCAGCGAAGTTCTTGGAGAAGCTGGGGATCGAGGCGGAGAAGCCCAAGCTGAATGCTGAGTGCCCGGTGTCAGGCAAGGCCGTCGACGCTGCCGTCACCAGCGAGTACGAGGGCCGGTCAGTGGCGTTCTGCTGCGGAAACTGCAAGAAGGCCTTCGATGCCGACCCCGGTTCCTTCGCAGAGAAGCTCGGCGATATCTAGGAGGCCGTCGTGGCTTCGGCGTCCGTAGAACAGGAGGCCTGAGCCTCGGCGTCCTCGGACCAGAGCACGTTGTAGAGAGTGTCGCGCTCCACGGGGATGCGGCCCGCGTCGCGGATCCAACGTAAGAGCTCGGCTCTCTCCACAGCTTGGGGCGTAGTGGCGCCCGCGTCGTGATAGATACGTTCCTCCACCACCGTGCCGTCCACATCGTTGGCGCCGTAGGAGAGGGCCAGCTGGGCCATGGGGATGCCGAGCATGATCCAGTAAGCCTTGATGTGCGGGACGTTGTCCAGCATCAGGCGGCCCAGGGCAATCTCACGCAGCTCTTCCAAGCCGGTGGGGCCGGGCAGGTGGGTCCATTCCGTGTTTTCGGGGTGGAACGACAGCGGGATGTAGCACTGCAGGCCACCGGTCTCGTCCTGCAACCGGCGTAGGCGGTCCAGGTGGTCGACGCGTTCCTCGGCGGTCTCGATGTGTCCATGCAGCATGGTGGCGTTGCTCTTCAGGCCCGCCTCGTGAACCGTGCGCGCCGTCTCGATCCACTCATCTCCGGTGTTCTTCAGGTGGTAACCCTCCAGGTGCACGCGGTCCGCAAATACCTCTGCGCCGCCACCGGGGCAGGAGCCGAGCCCGGCCTCGATGAGCTCGGGCAGGACTTC
The DNA here is from genome assembly GCA_002720975.1 of Planctomycetota bacterium. GTDB lineage: Bacteria > Planctomycetota > UBA1135 > UBA1135. The sequence continues at coordinate 2,594 of PBIX01000085.1, forward strand.
CTTGAGGGGTTTCTTGGCGCGCACCGCGATCTGCATCAACTCGACCATGGTGAAGGCCTTGATGTGGATGCCGGGGCGCGCGTCCTTCGCCGCCCGGAGGATGTCGAGGTAGTACTCGTAGGACAGCTTGGGATAGACGCCGGCCACCATGTGCACTTCGGTCACCGGTTCATCCAGCTGCTCGCGGATCTTGGCACCGATCTCCTCGGGGCTCATCACATAGGCATCCTCCTGGCCGGGCAGGCGCTGGAAGGCGCAGAACCGGCACAGCTTGTTGCAGATGTTCGTGTAGTTGATGTGCTGGTTGACGTTGAAGAAGGCCTTGTCGCCGTGCATTCGCTCCCGAACGAAGTTGGCGAGCCCGCCGACCAGGTGGATGTCGTCGCAGGCGTACAAGGCCAGGCCGTCTTCACGGCTGAGGCGTTGACCTGCGAGGACCTTCTCTGCCTGGGCGCCGATGCCAGCGGCGAGGGCGCTGCCCAGCAGGGAGTCTTGGAGTTGCGGAGTGGGGCTACTCATGGGATTCAGCCAAGGCTCGGGGTGTCCTCTTGCCTGTCGTGTAGGGCTGCCTGATGCGTGGCGGCCTCTTCTCGGTTGGCAGGGAACGGCGGCTTCCCGTGTCGTGCATCCACGATCCCGTACCAGGAGTTGCGTTGTCTGGGCTGGAAGCCCGCGCTCTCAATGAGGTGCTCCACCCGCTGGATGGACGAGAGGTGAAAGCAGCCTGCGGCGGAGACCACGTTCTCTTCGAGCATGGTGCCCCCGAAGTCATTGGCTCCGTAGCGCAGGCTGACCTGGGCCAAGCGCACCCCCTGGGTCACGTAGCTGGTTTGGATGTTCTCGAAGTTGTCCAGGAAGATGCGCGCGAGAGCTTGCATGCGCAGGTACAGGGCGGGAGTCGTGGCGACGGGGTACTTGTGCTCCTCTGGAACGCCCTTGGGCTGGGTGTTCCAGGAGGCGAAGGCCGTGAAGCCCCCCGTCTCGTCCTGGAGATCGCGCAGTCGCGCGAGGTGCTCCACGCGCTCTGCGGCGGTCTCGACGTTACCGAACATCATGGTTGCAGAGGATCGCAGACCCGCCTCATGGACCTTGCGGTGTATGTCGAGCCACCGGTCGGTGGAGGTTTTCTTGGGAGCGATGATGGCCCGCACCCGCTCCACAAGGACCTCTGCGCCGGCTCCGGGCAACGAACCCAGTCCCGCCTGGACCAGATCGGCGATGACCTCTTCTACGGGTCGTTTCTCCACCTGCGAGAAGTGGTCGATCTCCGGTGCCGAGAGGGCGTGGCAGTTGATGTCGAACTTCGCTCGTATGTCCTGGATGAGCTCGACCCACCAGTCCGAGAGCACGTAGGGATGGTGGCCACCCTGCATGAGCAGCTGCTGCCCTCCCAGGTTCACCGTCTCCTCGACCTTCTTGAAGATCTCCTCCCGTGAGAGCACGTAGGACTCGGGGTCCGCCGGGCTACGGTAGAACGCGCAGAACCCGCAGTCGGTGATGCAGACGTTTGTCGGGTTGATGTTCCGATCGACGATGTAGGTGACGATCGGATCAGGGTGCAGCCTTGAGCGGACGCCATCCGCCATGCGGCCCAGGGTGAGGAGATCGGCGTGGTCGTGCAGGTACAGCGCTTCCTCAGAGGTGATTCTCCTACCCTCGGCCACCTGCGCCTCAAGCTCCATGAGGCGGGAGCGATGGGGGGCACGGTGGGCACCCGATGCGAGCGGGGCCTTCCACTCAAGGTGGGGCTGGGCAGCGAGAGGGGTCGGATTCACGGGCGTGATTATAGGGGCCCGTGCCGCTGGGAGGTGCCCCGGCGCGGTGGTAGACTCCCGAACCCAGTCCCCCCCTGCCTCCCTCCCGAACCAGACCATGGCCAAGAAACCCGCCTCCCAAATGGACGTCATCGTCTCCCTCTGTAAGCGCAGAGGATTCGTCTTCCAGGCCTCCGAGGTCTACGGGGGCGTGGGCAACACCTACGACTATGGCCCTCTGGGTGTGGAGCTCCTGAGAAGGGTCAAGGACGCCTGGTGGAACCGCGTCGTGGTTGAGCGGTCCGACGTGGTGGGGCTTGACTCAGCCATCATCCAGCACCCCAAGGTGTGGGAGACCTCAGGGCACGTGGGCGGCTTCAGCGACCCGATGGTGGACTGCAAGCTGTGCAAAGGCCGCTTCCGCGCCGACAAGCTTGAGGACGCCAGGTGTCCGGAGAAGCCCAGCAAGCGCCCGGGTGAGTGCGCGGGGGAGCTGACCGAGGCACGCGAGTTCAACCTGATGTTCAAGACTACCCTAGGGCCTGTTGAGGAGAGTGGTTCCGTGGCCTACCTGAGACCCGAAACGGCCCAGGGGATCTTCCTGAACTTCAAGAACGTCCTCGAGTCCGCGCGCCAGAAGCCGCCCTTTGGGATTGCTCAGATCGGCAAGTCGTTCCGCAACGAGATCACGCCCGGGAACTTCGTCTTCCGCACACGCGAGTTTGAGCAGGCCGAGATGGAGTTCTTCGTCCCCCCGGGCGAGGACCAGCAGTGGTTCGAGTACTGGCGCGAGGCACGCTACCGCTGGTACGTCGACCTGGGGATCGATGAGAGCAAGCTGCGCATTCGCGATCACGAGGCCAGCGAGCTTGCACACTATGCGAAGGCCACTTCGGACATTGAGTACGAGTATCCGTTCGGCTGGGGTGAGCTTGAGGGTATCGCCAACCGCGCCGACTTCGACCTCACCCGCCACTCGGAGGCCTCGGGGACGGACCTCTTGTATTTCGACCCGCAGACCAAGGAGCGCTATACGCCCTTCGTGATCGAGCCCGCTGGGGGGATCAACCGCATGGCGCTGACCTTCCTGATTGACGCCTACGAAGAGGAGCAGTTGGAGAAGGACACGCGGGTGGTGCTGCACTTCCACCCCGAGATAGCGCCCATCACAGTGGGCGTATTCCCCCTGGTCAAGAAGGACGGCATGCCGGAGAAGGCCAAGGAGATCGAGGCCGAGCTGCGCCGTGCGCGTCTCGCCACCTTCTATGACGAGAAGGGAGCCATCGGCCGCCGCTACCGTCGGCAGGATGAGGTGGGGACGCCCTACTGCATCACAGTTGACGGGGACACGCTCAGCGAAGACGTGGTCACCGTCCGTCACCGCGATTCCATGGAGCAGGAGAAGGTTCCCGTTGCGGACTTGCGGGAGTACCTGGAAGAAGCCTCGCGCCGTTGGGTGCGACCTGCTCCCAAGGGGTAGGCGCGCTCGGGGGGAGGGTTCCAGTAGGGAACGGGTAAGAAGCTCCTCCGAGCCTGATACCGGCCTGTCTTGGATTGTCTAGACTGGTCCGCAGGCAGTCTTCCTGCCGCTAACCGTTATTCCCTTTGCACGCAACGCCCGTGCCCGATCCATGAACAAGCTCATCCTCCTTGCTTCTTCAATCCTCTTGGCGACCACCCTGTTGGGTTACGGGGCGTCGGACAACTACAAGACTCTGAATGCCGAGTATCAGGCCGCTGTGGCGCGCCACCAGAAGGTACTTGAGAGTGCTCCATTGAAAGAGCGCAGGAGTCTGCGCAAGCAGCACCCCATTGGTGATTTCTGGCCGCGATTTGAAGAGCTTGGCAAGAACGATGGACAGGCCACGCTCTGGCTCGTCGAGAATGCCAAGAAGAGTGGCATCAAGAAAGCCGACCTCGCTGACTTCAAGCGCAAGGGCTATGACCGCGTGTTCAAGATGGAGAATAGCGCCGCATGCCTGAGCACCGCCATCGCGAACTTGGCGGGGGACGCTCGAACGGTAGGTGAAGAATTTGTCGAAGGGCATCTGCAACGCGTCCTGGCAGGAACGGCTTCGCGCTCGGCCAAGGGGCTTGCCACGTTCAAGTTGGGCGGGGTGCTCAGGGCTTCAGAAGATGCCGAGCGTGCCGCTGCGGGCGAGAAGATGCTGGCCGAGTACGAGGCCAGGTTCATTTCTGAAGGAGCTATCGCCATTGACTTTGACGCGACGACTATCGATGGGCATGAGTTCAAGCTGTCCGACTACCGCGGCAAGGCTGTCCTCGTGGACTTCTACGGCTTTTGGTGAAGCCCCTGCCGCAGTGCGATGCCGCACTTGCGTGAGCTCGTTGAGCTCTATGACGGCCGCCCCTTCGCCATCGTCGGCGTGAACAGTCTCGATGATGAGAAGACCTACCGAGATGGCGTGAAGCAGTATGGCCTGACTTGGATCAGTGCCTACCAAGGGGCGAATGCGACTCCCATTTCGGATATGTACCGAGTGCAGGTCTACCCGACCATGCTGATGATCGACCACACGGGCAAGATCCGGTTCAAGGGCAATGGCATGGACGACGACATGATCGCCCAGCTCGTGGAGGAAGCGGAGAAGGCCGGTCAGCGCTGAGCGTATCCAGCCACGACCCAGACCCGGAAACGCTTGACGGCCTGCCCTAGAACGCGCGTCGGATGAGCAATTGCAGGGGGTTGCTGCCTGCCGGCGAGTAGCTCATTTCCGTCAGTTGGCCAGCGGGGCCCACCTTCAAGACGGTGACCTGTCCACCGTCGCGATCCGCGAGGTACAGGAAGCTGCCCAGGGGGTCAAAGCCCAGATCCACCGGTTCCAAGCCTATGGAGGAGGAACCCTGTTGCGAGGGACGGCCGGAGAAGGGGTCCAGGCCATAGTGGCCGACCTCTCCATTGCTCGCCGCATCGACGAGCGGTGCATAGGCCAGGTCTTTGGAAGGATGGCAAACGAATGCCAGGGACGGGCCGCCGGTGCTCGCGGGTAGTCCCACGGGGGTCAGAATCCCCGTCATGGCATCGATGGTGCAGGTGAGAACCAGCCCTGACCCATCCAGTACGGCGTACAGAATGTCGGCGCGACGCGAAAAGCTGAGCAGCGCGCCTGTTGTTCCATCCGGGGTGCTCAGGTTTCCGAGTGGAGCCGTGAACTGGCCGTTGTTGATCCGGAAACCCAGCAGGCGTGATGCACCTTCAGCGGATAGGTACAGAAACTGTCCCGTGGGGTCGACGGCGATGGAATCGGGCTGTGCAAGGGTTCCGGTTGTGGCTGCGAACCACAGCTCACCCGTATTGGAATTCACCAAATAGGATTCCAGCATGTTTTTCGCCGGATAGCTGATGAAGACGTGGTTTCCGAGGGGATCCAGGACAATCTTGGCGGGCGTATCCGGCAGTGAGTGTGGAGGTCCAACGGGGGAGAGCGTTTGGTTCGTGTGGTTGATCGAGTAGATCTGGAGCGTATTGGAAATAGCGTAGCAGACACACACGTGACGACCGCGCGGGTCGATCGCCATGCAGGAGGCGCCGAGTTCAGACATCCACTCCGTACTGGTGGGCACCAGGGAGCCGTCGACGGGATCCACATCGAACGTGGTGATGGAGTCGTCACCTTCATTCAGGACGTACAGACCCTCCGCACGGGGGGCGAGTGGAGCGTCACCATGGACCAGACCCAAGACGCGAGGGGAGCGCCTGCCGCGTCTCCAATCACGTACGGTGGGTTGGCCTGGCGTGCTCATGTCCAAGACGTACACTTCTTCACTGCCGCTGCAGGTTACGTATGCGCTCTGGTCGGACTCATCAATCGTCAGCCCATTGGGCTGGGATCCGATCGCAAGCTCGTACTGGGAAGGCATGATGTCGCCCGTCTTGCGGTCGTAGGCGTACACGCAGATTGAGTCGGACGTGAGGCTGGGGACGTACAGAATGGGCTGGGTCGGGTGGACCTCGATGGTTGCCGGTGAGGCGCAGGCCATCTCCGTGTCCACCATTGTCAGGGCTCCGGTGGTGGGATTGATCGCCCAGGCTGTGAGTTGCTGGCTGTCATCGAGAAGAACGAAGAGGAGCTGGCCCTGGGGATCGGTCTTCAGTTTGGACGGCTTGCCCGCCATGGGGACTGTCACCCCTGGCTCCATCAACAACCCGGAGCTGGCCTCGATTGTGAACACGCTCACCGTATCGTCCCGGTGGTTGGGCACAAAGGCGAATCGTCCCTCAGGATCCAGGGTCAGGTCATTGGGACCATCGCCCGTGGGGACGTTGTCCAGGAAAGTGAGCAACCCCGTCGAACTATCGACTCTGAACACGCGCACACTGTCGGATCCGTGGTTGGCAACGTACGCCGTCCGCCCGTCAGGGTGGATGACCATGAAGTGGGGGGACGGGCCGAGGCTGACCAGGCCCTGTGGGTACAACGCGCCTGTGTCTTGGTTGACGGTAAACGTTGAAAGATCACTGGGCTTGGAAGCGTTCCACAAGTTGGGGACATAGATGACCGGCAAAGTGGGGTGAGGAATGACGGCTTGGGGACCCGGGCGGGCCGCGGAGTCCTTGTAGTTGCCGGCGTGGTGCAGGAGCCCGGTCGATGCCTCCACGGCAAAGGCCGAGATCGTATTGTCACTGATGTTGGCCGTGTATGCCCAATTGGCCGCTCGGACCGTGCGGAAGTCCAGTTGAATCGTGATCGAGCCCCCATCGTTACTGGCCGTGACGCTATAAGTGGTCGCCGGGCTTGTCGCCGTGGCAGGGCCCTGGATGATCCCTGTCGTGGCATTCAGTTCGACTCCAGCGGGGAGCATCGGTGCGACCCTCCAAAGATCGACCTGGCCCGTGACGGTGGGTGTGAGAGTGAGATCCTCCCCCCCCAGGAAGTACAGGCCCCGAGCATCGGGGTAGGAGAGGTTCGCCGGTGCATCGGTGGACCCATTGCCTGGCGCAGGCCCACCCCCGCCACCTGAGCACGCTCCCGCGAAAAGGAGCAGGACGAGGGCCTTGGATGTGGATCGGGTACGCATGGCGAGGCTGGGAACGGGCGAGTCCCTATTATGCAGATTCGTAAGAAATGCCATAACTATCTCATGAAGACTGGTAAAGTAACTCCGCATCGTCCTGCCGGTGCGTCCAGGAGTGTCTCTATTTGAGACGGCGCGTCTCGATCCTGTCAGTAGCCTGCGGCGTGGCCGTCCTTGCGTGACTCGGAGGCCCCGCAGTAGGTCGTGCAGGCGGAGTCCCACTCAATGGCCTGGTAGCCTCCATACTGCCCGGAGGCGTCATCCAGATGGTGGCCCCGGCGCACCAACGACTCACTCACTCTGGTTGGAACGCCACTCTCAATGGAGACTCGGCCACCCTCAAGGGCGGCTTCCCCGGTCGGGCAACTCGAGCCGCGATGGATGACACGCGGGGCGTCCCCGGCCTCTTGGACGTTCATCCTGAAATCGAGTTGGTTGGTGAGAACCTGTACGTGCCCTTGTGGTTGGGTCGCGCCGCCCATAACGCCGAAGCACAACCAAGCCTCACTTCCGCAGGTGGAGAAGCCTGGCATGATCGTATGGAAGGGGCGCTTGCCAGGAGCGAAGACGTTCGCATGGCTGGGATCGAGCGAGAATAGCTCACCGCGGTTCTGTAGCACAAAGCCCAATCCCGGCGGAGTCACTCCCGATCCCATGCCGCGGTAGTTGCTTTGGATCAGTGAGACCATGTTGCCCTCTTTATCAGCGACGGAGAGGTAGACCGTATCGCCTGCCTCCAGGGCGGCGGGATCACCCGGGGTAGGGCACCTACGGGCGCGACCCATGTCAATCGCCTGCGCTCGTTCAGCTGCGTATTCCTTGGAGGTCAATTGATCGATCGGAATCTGCGCGAATTCAGGGTCTGCGTAGAACTTGGCACGATCTTCGAAAGCCAGCTTCTTGGCCTCGATCAGTACGTGCAGGTGATCCGCACTCGCCCAGCCCATGCCCTCCAGATCAAAGTGCTCCAGTACATTCAGCATCTGCAGTGCTGCGATGCCCTGGCCATTGGGGGGAAGCTCCCAGACGTTTACTCCTCGGTAGCTTGTGGACAAGGGTGTGACCCATTCACCCCTGTGTTCAGAGAGATCCGCCATGCTCAGAAACCCGCCGTTCTTCTGCATGTGCGTAACCATCTGCTCGGCCAATTGCCCTTCGTAGAACGCGTCCCGTCCCTCCTGGGCCAGGATCTCGAGGGTGCGGGCAAGAGAGGGGTTGGAGAAGATCTCGCCCGCTCGTGGGGCGTGGCCCGAGAGGGTGAACGTCTCCGCGAAGGTCGGGAATGCTGAGAGCGTCTGGACGTTCCGCTCCCATTCGTGAGCGATGACATCCGAGACGGGAAAGCCCTCTTTGGCGTAGTCGATGGCGGGAGCCAACAGGTCTGCAAAGGGCACCCGGCCGAAGCGCTCGTGCAGCAGGGACCACCCGTCCACACAGCCTGGAACGCTCACGCTGAGCGGGCCGCGCGGGGGAATGGACCCCTCCTGCTGTAGGCGGTCAAGAGTCAGAGAGCGTGGCGAGCGCCCTGAGCCGTTGACGCCATATAGCTTCTTTTCTGTTCCATCCCAGACCATGGCGAACAGGTCGCCCCCTAGTCCTGCCCCCGTGGGCTCCACAAGGCACAGGACGGCATTCGCAGCCAAAGCCGCATCGACGGCGTGCCCGCCAGATCTGAGGACCTGCAGGGCTGTGCTCGTCGCCAGCGGCTGGGACGTCGCAGCCATTCCCTTCCTCGCTCGTACCGGACTACGTGTGGCGAACGACCTCCCTGTGATCCGATCCTGCCCTTGGATCACGAGGGTCCAGAAGACGAGGGTGATAAGCGTGGCCAGGGCGATGTGCAAGTTCGTGTGACGGGGAGAACCTCACCCGCCGAAACCCAAGCCTAGCGACTCACGCCTTTGGAGTCGCCCGCCTTTCCTACCAGCGCCGACTGAGGTCCAAGGCGGACGGATTCATGCCCACCGGATACGTGCCGAGGAGCATCAAGTTGCCCGTGGGCACATCAATGCCGAATACGTCCAGGTCATCGCTCGTCCCATTCAAGACGAAGAGGTAGTCCCCTGACGGTCCGCTTCGAAGTGTGATGGGCCCGATTCCGCTGGCTGCTGCTTCGGCGAAGGTCAAGGCGCCGGCGGAGTCGATTGAGAAGCGTCTGATCTCCCCAACGCCTCCATTTGAAGTGGATGCGGCAGAGTACCCGTAGGTGCCGCTGCGATGGGGGTCGAACACGTGGGGGCTGCCCTTGGCTGGCGCGGAACCAGAGGCCTCCAGGGACAGGCTTCCGGAGACCGGGTGAATGAGATAAGGGACGATCAAGTTGGAGCCGGCAAGAGCCACGTACAGGTGCTCACCGGAAGTGGAGAAGCGAACCGGTCCGGGCGTACCAGGGGCTGGAACGAACTGAGGGCCCGATACGAACTGTCCACCCTCGAAGCGGTAGGAGCTGAGGGTGTCACTCGCTCCTCCGGTGTTGGAGACGTAGACGAAGTGGCCCGTCGGGTCTGAGTTGACAGCGCTCGGTCCGGGGCCCGTGGACTCTGCCGCGATCAGGTTCAGTTCCCCAGTGGATGTGTGGATCGAGTAGGCCAAGACCTGTGCGCTCTGAGGAAGGGTGACGAACAGGTACCGTCCTCCTGCATCCACGCCAAGGGCTGTTGGAGGCTCGGAGAGGGACGTACGCGCCAGACTTTCAAAGAGGCTGCCAGATCCCGGGGAGATCTGGAAAACGGACAGCTCTGAGGTCACCTGGTGTGCCACAAACACAAAGCGGCCCAGGGGGTCGACGACCAGGTCCGTTGGTCCTGTGCCAGCGAGCGAGTCCACGGAAATCGGTACGAGCTGGCCGGTGGTTGAATCAAACCTGAACCCGCTCAGATCTTCGGCGCTCTCCCCGAGGATGTAGAGGAACTCTGTTCGCGGCTGGGCAGGCGCTTCACCCTGGTACACGCTGATGTCAGTGGCCAATGGGCGGGCCCGAACGGTAGCCCCTGCCGACACAACGTGGCTCGAGGGATCAACAATGAACGTGCGTATCGTGTGCGCTTCCGCGTGCAGGACGAACGCGAACAAACCCGTCGCATCCAGCGTTACCCGGATCGGGGCATCGTCCGTAGGAGTTGAACTGGACTGGGTTACATACCCGGTGTCTGCGTCCAGCTTGAGGATCTCAAGCACGTCGTTCCCTTCGCACGCCACGTAGAGGAAATCGTCGTAGGGGGAGAGAGCCAAGGATCGGGGCCCGTCCGGGAGCGTGACTACCGTGAAGGGGCTCAGTGACCCATCGATCGGATCCACTTGGAAGCCCTGCAGCGTGTTATCGCCTGCAAAGGCGATGTAGACGATGGTCCCCGTACTGTTGATGGCAATATCCGAGGGTGGGGTGACCCAGAAGTTGATGGCCTGTGTCATGGGTCCAGCTGCCCCCGTGACCGGGTCGATCGGGTGGACCGTAATATCGGCCGATTGATCGTGAAGCACATAGGCGAAGCGATCGAGCGGGTCCACCGCTACCTGCGTGGGCCCTGTGTTGGTGAGGGTGTCACCCAAATAGGTCAGTTGGCCGGAGAGTGAATCAACCGCATAGCTGTAGAGGCGATTGTCTTCATGGGTAACCACGAGCGCAGTACTCCCGCCGGCATTCAGAGTGAGCTGGCGCGGTCCCTCTCCGCAGGGGACCTCGCCAAGGTGGCTCATACGACCCGTTGAAGATTGGACCGAGTAGCTTGAGACGCTTCCATTCATCCCCGGCAGCCCGCGATTGGGAGTGAATGCGAAGTTGTTCCCGGGATGAAAGACAATCTGCTCCGGGCCGGGGGTGAATGCCCCGGTTCCTTGTATGGGTCCGAACCCCAGGTCGCCCTCGGTTGCACCCACCGCATAGGCGGACAGCTCCGTGTCCTGGGGGCCTGTGCTGTACAAGAAACGAGGCGCGTCATGAACTCTGAGCTCGAGCGTGACCTGGGTTGATCCACCCGGGCCAGTCGCGGTGACAAGGAAGGGTGTTTCTGGAATCGAGGCCGTGGGAGTGCCCGCGAGCATTCCGTTCAGGCTGTCCAGTGTCAGTCCCTGGGGCAAGCTCGGAGTGATGGCCCAAGAGTCCACTGTCCCCGAGTAGGTGGGCATGGACGGGTCCATGGGCAGGTTGATGAACTGACGCTCTTCATGGTCCGGGTAGCTGAGCCCCGTGGGGCCTGAGTCGTCTTCGGAGTTTGATCCCGAGGTGGAGGAGCCACCGGAGTTGCAGCCAGCGAGGAAGGCGAGAGCGATCCAGATCGCGGGCCTTGCAATGCCGGACGGCGCCGGACGCGTAAGGCGTGATCGGGTGGTCGGGAGTGTGATCATGAGACCGCCGGGAGAAAGTGAGGCGAAGAACTCGGGCATCAGGAAGTCGCCGTTAGGGTCGTTTACTGTGCGGGAACTCGGGAGTTGAGTCCTCATGAAGATAGCCCTCACGAACCCCCATTCCAATGCAGTTAATTGGACGCCCGTGTGTCCGTGGATGTTTCTTCTATTCTCCCTTGGCGTCCATGTCCCATCTTGCACAAGCTCTTGCGGATGTCGGAACGAGTCGATCCAACGGTCATCGAAGTCGAAGTTGAACGTCCAGAGCCGGACGCGGAGCCCCGATCCAATTTGCACACTTCTGGGGATGGAGCCTTCCGGGGATCGATGGGTCCCATCCTCGCCGGCCTTTTGGTCGATCTTGCAGACTTCATCACACCCCTGGGTCTTGGAAAACTAGGTATTCCCATCGGTGCCGGTGTGGGCTGGTGGATCGGCGGCCAGCTCGGCCTAAGAGGTAGTCGGCGCGCGTGGCTGATTGTGCTGGGCGCCGTCTACTGCGGTTTGCCGTGGACCAGCCGCTTGCCACTGGGCACCTTGGTTGGCCTGATCAGCGGGGTTCGCAAAACGGGTAACTCTTCCCGTTGAAATGAGTCGACCTGGACGCTTCTAGCCCCGTGCCGCGCGCGCCAGAAGTCCCGCGGCGAGTGCGCGGGCCTTGCTCACACACAGATCCGAGTTGTCGTACTCGTACCGACCGAAGCGCCCCAGCGGGATCAGGTCGACCTCGTCCATCCAGCGAAAAATGGCCTCGCGACGGGCGTTGTAGCCATGGTCAAAGACCACGTAGGCGTGGGATACCTCGGCGCGGTCGGCGAAGAGGACCTCGGAGCGTGAGATCAGGCCCGCGGACTCCAAGCCCTTCAGCGTTTCCCCTTCCAGGGATTGAGCTGGAACCGGAGCGCCGCCGCGGTAGGTGATCTCGACCAGCAGGGAGCTCTTTCCTTCTGGTGCATTATTGGGTGAGTAGTTGGACATGTAAGTCACGCGGTTGGCGGGCCCTTGGGACTCGTGGGGCAGGTAGATCCAGGAGAGATCCGATTGCTCGGGGCGATCCAACGCAACGAGGTAGGTCACCAGCCCGTTAAACTCCAGGGTCTGCATGGCTTCGGTGATGTCAGCAGGAACCTCCGCCATCAAGGAGTGCAGACCGTCGAGGGGCAACGTGGAAACCACCAGGTCGAAAGACTCTCCATTGACGTTCCACCCAGAAGGTGTGCGCTGCAGGGACTCAACGAGCGTGTTGAGCCGGATGCGGTCAGCGACGCGTCCAGCCATCCCATCGGTGATGGCCTGAAACCCACCGTTGAGCGGATAGAAGAACGAGGACTGGTGTGTGTAGCCCTCCGTGCGGATTCCCACCGCGGATCGTATGACGTCCTCTACTGGGGCATCGGGCACTCGCCCCGCTACCCAGTCGCTGCTGACTTCGGTAAGGGGGCGCTTCCAGATCTTCTCGTTGTAGGGATTCATGAAGTGCTCGGCGATGCCCTTGCCGAAACGCCATTGAATCCAGGTGCCAAAATCATCCGGAGCCGTGGAGTTGGAGACCGAGCGCTCATGCCAGGCCTGCACGTAGCCCGAGAGGCAATCGAAGTTGGCCTGTGGTGGAAGGTCGCCGAGGCCATTCTCGAAGGGGTAATGAACCCACCGGTCCTCGAAGCGGATCTTGGTGTTGCGCTCGCACGAGGTGAAGGCGGAGGGGCCACCCGCTTCTGCCTTCATCCAGTCCATGACCTCCGCATCCTTACTGTAGAGGATGTGTCCACCGGCAACGTCGTAGGTGAAGCCCTCCACCGTGCGGGAACGGCACAGGCCACCGGGTACGGGGGCGGCCTCGAAGAGGGTGAGGTCGTCGGGATCGAAGCCCCCCTCGGCAAGAGTGCGTGCCAGGGTCAGGCCCGAGACGCCAGCCCCCAAGATGGCGAGCTTCATGTGCGCACCTCCGCTGTGGGGGAGGGCAGGGCGCGCAGAGGATCGTGGGTGAGCACCATCCCTAACCCCCACCCACCCAGGGGAGAGCTCCTGAGACGCCCTAGTTCACTATTCGGTTTCACACTCATTGTCCCTTTTCCTATCGGTCCCGAATGAGCACACCTTGCGGTACACCTGCCAAGGACAGTGCTGGTTCAGCATCTTTCAGCCAGCGACGTCCGTCCGTGGTGTACCCCGCTGTGGGTTTCAGTCCTGGCTGGAGTCCACCGAAGTAGCTGTTGAAGGCTTTCATTCCCAACTCCCGGCCATATTTGGCGAAGCACGATGCCAGGGCCACCGAGAAGGAGCGCTCCTCACAGCGTTCAGCAAAAACCACCCGCATGCGTCGCTCCACCCCGCCGACCTCCTGAGTCAGGACGTATTCGCTCAAGGAGCTGCACTCCTCCCGCACCTGGAGGCGCGCCGCCGGAAACTGCTTCGAGAGCCAGCGACCGTAGTGACTCCTCCCACCCATTCGATCCACGAAGACCGAGAGGCTCTCTTCTCCAAACGACTCCCACATGTGCTCAAGCAAGCTGCCAGATACCTGCCACTGGGAGAGGGACTTGTTGCCCGTGGTCTGCCAGGAGTCGTTCAGTTCTCCAGCGGGGAGTACGCAGCATCCACCGTCCAAGAAATTGACAGCGGATCGGTTCATTTCCCGCGCCAACTTGCCAGAGCGTATGGAGAGAACGCCTTCATCCACCGCATGCGGAAGAGACTCCGGGAGCTTGCTGTACCAGGGATGGCGGGCCAGGGCGCCACTGGACAATTGAAGGCCTGCTGGGGGCAACTTGAGAAGCTCGCTCGGAGTTCGCGGTCCACACCCTTCAGCGTCGAGCTGGTCCAAGAACGCCAAGACCGTCAGCTCCAATCGGCGGGCCCCACGCGGGTTGCGGGAGAAGACGCGTTTAGAGTCAGCAACCACAAGGTGTCCACTGTCCTGGCGAGGGGAGTCCGTCACGACTTCGCTCAACACATCCCACAGATTGACCTCTCCCCGGGGCACACGAAACGCCGACCAGCCCACGGTCATCGGCCCCAGTAACGGCCCCAGCCCGGCCTCATCGATGCCTGCGATAACCCGAGTAGGGTGGCTCATGCCGTCTCGTTGGCCCCAGCCGGGGTTGGTGCAGGGGGCTGAGCGCCAGCGTCCGTGCGGCCACGGTTACGCAACAAGAGTCCGACGCAGATGACGAACACCACGCACGAAATGAGTTGGGACGTGGAGATGGAGCCATCAAACCAGAGGCCCCGGATCGAATCGCCTCTGAAGTTCTCGATGGTGTAGCGGCTGACGGCGTACAGGCTCAGCAGCTGAAGGCTCAACTGGCCCACGTAACGCCGACGACGTAGGAGCCAGTTGCCGATTCCAAACAGTACCAAGCCGTTGATGCTCATCCAGGGCTGGGTGGCCCAGAGAACCTGGCCAGCATTGTCCGCCCCGAACAGGCTGCCCTCACGGAGGACCTCGGGGATCTGGAGAGTGATGGGGAAGGGTAGGTGCGCTAGATGCTCGGGAACGATACTCCCGAAGTCGTCTCCCACGAGGAGGCATCCGACTCGGCCGATGGCCAATCCCAAGAACCCGCACAACAGACCGATGTCCAGACACTGCGTGAACGGCAGCCCATACTTGCGTGTACCAAACCACCCGGCAAGGATCGCGCCAAAGGCTCCGCCGTACATGACCAGTCCTCCCTCGTGAACGAACAGGACGCGCAGAGGATTGTCCACGAAGCGTTGGCCCACTGCCGAACCCTGGCCTACTTCCACAATCACGTACATGAACCGCGCCCCCAAGATGACGCCGGCCAAGACCCACATGGGCACGGCGTCCAAGCGGGGATGCCACTCCTGCGGGTTGGTGGTGTAGCGCAGGTTGATCTTCACGAATTGGTGTGAAGCCGTGATGAACCCCAGCACGACCATCAGGCCGAACGTCGTGATCGGGAAGTCGAAGTAGGGGACCTTGAAGAGGATGGGGTACATGGTGGGGCTGGACGGAGGGTGCCGGTGGGCGAGGATTGTAGTCCCCTGTGGCCTCAGGTACCCAGAGATCCCTGGCCTAGTACTTCCTTCTCAGAGAGGTTGATGCTCCTCGCCGGATTGATATCCTTCTCGCCTACCCATCGTGGGCACCTGATCCACGAGAACGTTCCAGTCGTTCGGGGCCTGACAGCCCCCTCGCCCGAAGGAAGGGCCATGCGTCACCGCGAGCAGAATCAACCCCGGGTCAAGGTCTACCTCGAAGGACGCTATCGCAAGCTGGTGCGCGATCTGCCGCAGACCGTGTTCTGGTGTCCCGAATGCAAGGGACATCCCCGGCGCCGCCGCAAGTGCTCCTACTGTGAGGGCTTTGGGAAATTGACCCGCGATTCAGTCCAGGAATTGGTGGGGTGGGTCTTGGGCAAGGCCTTCGGTACTCGCAAGCACAAGTTTCATGGTGCGGGTCGCGAGGACATGGATGTACGCATGCTCGGCAGCGGGCGCCCCTTCATCCTGGAGCTGATCAACCCCAAGACCCAGGACGTGGACCTGGCTGAGGCCGAACAGGTGATCAATCAACGCAACGAGGGGCGTATCGAAATCGAGGGCCTGCACTGGTCTGAGAAGCCTCGTGTGCGAGTCCTCAAGGAGGGCAAACACGCCAAGCGCTACGGAGCCCTGGTCGAGGTCGAGGGTCAGGTGGATCCCCAGACGATTGCGGACCTTGTGGGCCAGCGCATTCCCCTGGCGCAGCGTACCCCATCCCGCGTGGCCCACCGCCGGGCGGACCTGATCCGCGAGCGCTGGATCGAAGTCCAGGAGCTGAAGCCTGGGGACGACGGGTCCTGGGATCTGGTTGTGCTCGCTCAGCATGGCACCTACGTCAAGGAGGCCATCTCCGGAGAGGGCGAGAAAACGAAGCCCTCATTGGGAGAGTTGCTGGGTGGTCTGACCTGCAAGTGCCTGCAGTTGGACGTGCTCGGTATTTTGGACGAAGAAGGCGAGAATGAGTGGGTGGCCCCCAGCCGTCCCTTGCCCGTATCCTTCGGAAGCGGCTTGGATGCCGCCGAGGCTCCGGCCTGTTCCGATCAGCCTTCGGACTAGACCAGCACCCCGAGGATCTCGCCCTCGAAGACCATGGTCCGGTCCACGAAGCCCTGAGCCTGGTAGCGGAACATGCGCCGGGAGCACTTCAGGAGGTGTACGCAGAGCATGAGCCGACAGTCGGGTTCTACGAGTCCCCGGAAACGGGCCTTGTCCACCCCGCCGAAGCCGACGAAGTTGCCCGGTTGGGTTCCATCCCCCGCCTGATCCACCCGATGGGCGGAGTAGTCGAAGGCCGACAGCTGTGCGGCCGCTTCGATTTGAAGGGCTCCAGGGAACATGGGGCGTCCAGGGATGTGGTCCTTGGCCCACCAGTCATCGCTGGCGATGTCCTTGTAGCCGACCATGAGCCGGCCCTCCACGTCCTCATGCAGAACGCCATCCAGCATGGCGAAGCGACCGCTCTGGCGTAGATACTGATCCAGTTCCGTTCGGGAGACCACGGTCTGGGAGAGGTCCAGGGTCTCGAAATCGATGAGGGGTTGGCTTGCCATGGGCTGTGGAGTGTACGTAGCCAGGGGAGGGCATCCAACACTCTCCCTCAGCCTCCAGCGCCCACCTCATCGGGACGAAATTGGAGCCAGCGGCCCCTCTGGACGATCCCAGCCATGACAGCGGACTTGAGAATTGTGGTCAGGTTGATGGCCCACCAGACACCTGCGGCTCCCATTCCCAGGTGAGTGGCCAGGAACCACGCCAGAGGCAGGCGCAAGATATTGCCGGGCACACTCACGAGGAAGAGCGGTGCGGTGTACCCCGCTCCCAGGAGGGTCTTCTCGTGCATGACCTCATAGGCCACGAAGAGTTGTGAGGCGGCCAGGATCTGGACGTACCTGATGGCCTCCCGCGCGACGCCCGGGTCATCGGTAAAGAGGGGCACGATGATCGGTCCCGCCAACCAGAAAACCAGGGTGAACAAGGTCCCCGTTCCGAGAGCCAGGATGCGCAAGCTGCGTACGGCCTGCCGCGCACCTTGCGGAGACTCGGCTCCCAGGTTCCGGCCCACAAGAGAGGAGCCAGCCACCGCGATTCCCAGGAAGAAGGGGAAGGCCACCCCCTCGAAGGCGTTGAAGCCGATGCTCAGCCCACCCAGCACAGCGTCCCCCAGGGGGCTCAAGGTGGTGCGCAGCAGGGCGAAGTAGACCCCGGCATAGACCACAATGGAGAGGCAAGAGGGTATTCCGATGCGGACAATCTGGCTCAGTCGCCGGAGCGAGAGGCCCTGGAATGAGAAGAGTCGAACGGAGTAGAGGCGCACCAGGAAGAACAGGCCCAGGCCGGCGCTAACCGCACGTGAGAGCCCCGTGGCCAGGGCTGCGCCCGCGATTCCCATACCCTCGATCGGTCCCCAGCCGTAGATGAGAACCGGGTTCAGGACGAAGTTGCAGCCCACGGCTACGAGCTGCAGCATCAGGGGTAGGCGGGTGTTTCCCATGGCGACGAAGGTCGTGCTCACCACCGGCGCGAGGGCCATGGGGATCGTTACGGCGTAGATCGTGCCGAGATAGGTCTGGGAGAACTCTGAGGTCTTGCCGACCAGACCAAGCCCCCCGGTCAGGGCCTCGATGCTGGATGTGCCCACCAACCCGACCAGGATGGCGACGAACGTGGCCAGCAGGAGGGCATGGCGGATCACCGCATCGCGTCCTGCCCGGTCGCCGGCCCCCGTGCAACGCGCAACCAGGGTCAGGGAACCGCCCACCGCCAGGAAGTAGAAAGCGAAGTTGAGGGTCAGGAGAAACGTGCAGGGGCCCAGTGCCGCATGGGCCTCTGCGCCAAGATCCTGGACCCAGAACTGATCGTTGACCCGATAGGCGCTGTTGCAGACAAACGAGAGGACCGATGGCCAGGCCAGCAGCAGCACGTCCCGGACACGGGCGGGTGCGGCACCCGCAGTGGGCTGTGGGTCGTCTGGATTGGGGGTCCCCAAGTGTATTCGTCTTCAGGGGCCGGCCTGCGCGGCTCTTGGGCTCTAGTGGCGCCGGGTGAGTTGAAGGGTGACGGCTCGGCCTGGCGAATCCCCGTCCACCTCAAAGACGGTAACGCCCAGCAGTTCCCCGCGCGCTTCGCCGCGTAGCGTGTACTCTCCGTCTGGCAGGAAGGGAATCTGAGCCGTTCCATCGGCCTCGCTGGAGACATCGATGACCCCCGCCGGCTGGCCTTGTCCGCGCAGGCGTGCCGTCGCTACGGGTATGCCTTCCTCATCCACCACGCGTACCGTGACAGTGCGTGTGCGTGGGATGGTCAGGTCGGGATGCGTATAGCGTGGGCCCACCATTCCAAAGGGCTGAGCCTCGATGAGTGGACGATCAATATTGCCCAGAGACAGCAAATAGGCGTCTTCGATGACCTCTTCGATGCGCCAGTAGCCGGATCCGTCGGTCCGAGTACTCTGTCGGCCGCGGTCACGCTGGTTCTCGATGAACACCGGCAGGTTGCCTACGCCCACACCATCAGAGTCTCGCACGATCCCCTCCGCCATTCCGGCCGGAATCAACTTGAGCAAGAGGTGCGCATGGTTCTTGCCGGGGAGGTTCTCAAACCCCTTCAGCTTGAAGAGCATCACCTCCTGCCCACGGCAACTCATCCCAGCGGCCTCCACGTGCACGCGGTAGCCACCCATGGGGAGGTCGAATTCTTCAAACGTCCGTTCGGCGCCTTGGTATTCCACGATGCGTTCGATGGCCCGGTTGCGACCGAGCGCCAGCTGGGAGGGTTTGATCACCAGGCGCCACTCGGGGGGGAACTCGACGCCCGGGTCCACTTCGATCATGCCGCTGATCGTGCAGGACCCGTCAAAGGTCTTCTCGTAGTTCTTCCACTCCATGGGGAGGCCTACCTGAATGCCCCCTCCGGAAACGGGGGTCAGGTCTCCATTGGCGTTGGGGGGGGCTGACATCACGTCGCCTCCTCCGTTCATCGGGGTCGAACCCGGGCCTGACCCGTCCGTCAGTCCACCCGCTTGTCTACCGAACAGCACGAGACCGATCACCAGGCCTCCGCAGATCAGGAGGCACAGGCCCATCAGCAGGCCCGTGCTGCTGGAACCACACGCCTTCCCACGAGCGGGAGGACGGGTTCCCATCGCTTGGCGGCTTGTGGGCCCCCGGTCGGTGGAGAGGAGAGATGCCTTGCGGAAAAAGGCACTCACCGGTGCATGGTGTGGCTCGTATCGGTCGATTGACATGGTTCGTTGTCCTTACCTAGGCTTACTACCCCTTGGGTAGACCCCTTGGGACGGCTTGGCCGCTGCTCCACAAGGAGGGGCGCCGGGATGCAACGCCTTCCACCCGGTCGGACTGCTCTTACGGGCAGCGCGAGCCGGGCCCGACATCATAGCCCCACGACCTCTCGTAGGGGATTGCCAGACCCATGACCCAACACCTTTTCATCCCCCGCCAGCGTCCGCTTCGATTCCTCCTCGCGCTCGGTGCCTTTGTCGCCCTCAGTGCTCTGATCCCGGTCTCCCCCGGGAGTGAGGCGACGGAGGTCTCCGCCCAGGATGGCCGTGTGATTCTGGTCGGGTTTGACGGCGCCGATTCACGCACGACAAAGCGCATGATCGATGAGGGCCGCCTGCCCAATCTGACGAAGCTGGCTCAGACCGGGACCTTTGCTCCCCTCATCTCCACCAACCCCGCCGAGTCGGCTGCGGGTTGGGCGGCCCTGAACACGGGCACCAACCCGGTCAAGAACGGCGTACCCAGCTTCATCAAGCGGAACACCGGAGGCACCCAGATGCCCGCCTTCGGACACATCTATCAGGAAGATGTGGTGATCGAGGTTCCCTCCAGCGCAGTGGTCTCCGGTCTCGTGAGTGTCGTTGAGACCCTCCCCCTCGAGCCCAGCATGGCCATGGGCTTCTTGGTCACCCTGGTGTCACTTGTGGGGTTTCTGGTTGTGCTCCGCGGCCTACTCAAGGTCAAGTCGACCTTGGCGGTGGTGCTGTCGTTGTTGCTCAGCGTGGCCGGTGGCTACGCGGGTCTGACCTGGATGGCAGGCCAGGAAACCGGCGGGTCGGCGAGCGCTTCGGGCAGCGACACCTACGAGGTTCCCCAGGTGTTCAAGAACGCGGTCACGCAGCCGGGTTTCTGGGACATCGCCGCTCGGGGCGGCAAGCGCGCGATCGTGCTCGACGCGGCCCTGGCCTTTGATCAGGAGACGGTTCCCGGAGCGCGCGTCCTCGCTGGCTTGGGTCTGCCGGACGTGCGCGGGGCGGGCAACGGCAACTGGTTCATCTACACCACTGAGGATACCGAGGTGCACCGCGCGCCCAAGGGGTGGGTGGACTCCAAGGGTTCGGGTACGGGCACGACCTTCCGAGTGGACGAGCGGGGCGGCAAGATCGTGACGGCCGTCTACGGGCCGGTCAACTTCACGAAGAAGGCACCCCTCGAGGCACAGATTGCCGAGATCAACGAGTCCCTGAAGAGCCCGGATCTGGGCTGGAAGACGGGCGGGGAGCTGCGCGACAAGCGCAAGGCCTTGGAGGCGGAGCTCAAGGGACTCAAGAGCTCTCCCCATGAACATCGCGTCAGCTTGCCCATGGCTCTGGAGCGCAAAGGCGAGAGGCTGGCGATAACGATCAACGGGGACACGCAGACTGCTGGGGAGGGTGAGTGGACCGAGTGGTTCCGCCTGCCCTTCGAGTTGGCTCCCGGCCTTGTGGCGGGCGGCCTGACACGTGTGCGCGTCATGGAGCTGGGGGAGGTCATCACCGTCTACCTGCACACCTTCGACATCGACCCCGAGAATCCTCCCATCTGGCAGCAGGTCAGCCAGCCCGCAGAATTCGCCGGCGAGCTCGCCGGTTGGGCCGGAGGCCCCTACGAGACCCTGGGATGGTCCTGCATGACCAACCAGCTCAAGGACAAGAAGCTGCCCGTGGACGTTTTTCTGGAGGACGTCGAGTTCACCATGAAGTGGCGCAGGCGGCTGACCCACTCCGTGCTTGATCGCGATGACTGGGAGGTGCTCTTCAGCGTGTTCAGCACCACCGACCGGGTGCAGCACATGATGTACAAGTACCACGACCCCTCGCACCCCTTCCACGACCCCGAGGAGTCGGCACGCGTGGTGGATTTCTTTGGCAAGCCGACGGCCCTGAAGGACATCGTCCCCGCCATCTACGAGCAGATGGACGTGACGGTGGGTGAGATCCTGGCCAAGCTCACTCCCGCCGACACCCTGATGCTCTGCGCGGACCACGGGTTCACCAGCTACCGGCGCGGCCTGGAGGTGAACAACTGGCTCGAGTCGGAGGGCTACCTGACCCTCAAGCCGGGCAACACCAAGACCAGCAACAGCATGGCGCTGCTCGCGGCGGATTGGAGCAAGACCAAGGCCTACTCCCTGGGCCTGGGCATGATCTACGTGAACATGACAGGGCGTGAGAAGGGTGGGATTGTTCCCAAGGACGAGGCCAAGGCTCTCCTGGCTGAGATCGGAGACAAACTTGTAGCCCTGCGCGATGCGGGATCCGAGGAGGCGCCCTTCGACGAACCCCAGCAGGTGGTCCTCGACTACGCGATCATGGACGATCTCTACCAGGGGCCGCAGGAGTGGGGCAGGGCGGACTACCCCTGCGCGGACATGCAGGTGGGATTCGCCGAGTACTACCGCGCCTCCTGGGGCACGGTCTCCGGCAAGCTCAAGCTGGTGAAGAACGAGGCGGGCGCGGTCGTGCCGGGTCCCATGTATAGGGACAACAGCAACAACTGGTCGGGGGACCACGCGTCCAACTCCCCGCATCTGGTTACCGGGATCTTCTTCAGCAGCAAGCCGATTCAGGTTCCAGAGGACGGTGTCAGCGTGATGCATATCGCACCCACCGTGTTGGAGTCCCTCGGTGTGGCCATCCCGGAGAACTTCGATCTGCCGGCCCTGGCGCGGAAGTAGTGCAGCACATCACGCCGAGCGGGTTGCAAGAGCGCCTGGACTCCGGCGAGCAGATCACCATCGTGGACGTACGCGAGGGTGCGGAGTTGGAGATCTGCAGCCTGCCTGAGGTGGTTCACATTCCCCTCAGCGCGATTGCCAGTGACTACACGGAGCTGGACCCGGATGCGCCCTACGCCATCCTCTGTCACCACGGCATCCGCAGTGCTCAGGCTGCGGGATTTCTGATCCAGGCCGGCTTCCAGGACGTGATCAACATCGAGGGGGGAATCGAGCGCTGGGCCCAAGAGGTCGATTCGACCCTGCAGCGCTATTGAGCGAGGCTGCAGGGCCCTCTCTGGCATCGTGAGAGTGCCTCCTGCTACCCTGCGACGATGAGTGATCATTGGAAGGTACTTGTGTGGATGGTGGCCGGCGTCCTGGTGGGTCTTGTCATGCAGTGGACCCTTCCCGCGCCCGCCTGGGCGGGTGCTGAATTCGCCGCCCATCCGGGCGGCGTGCAGGTCCGGGCCGTGACCGGTGGGGGGCCCGCAGCCAGGGCGGGAATGGCTGTCGGCGATGTGTACCGCGCGGTGGCCCTCGGGCGTGGGGGCTCCGAGGAGGAGGTCGTCACCTTCGCCTCGCTGGAGAACGCTGCACAGACTCCGGCCAGCGTCCTCGAGCGCAGCTCGAACGGTGAGGTGATCTGGTTCCTGCCCGCTCTCGTGGCTGGCGAGAGCGAACCTGAAGGGGAGCTGCGATTCAAGGGCGGGAAGGCTCTGGCTCTGAGCATGAATCCCGACTGCGCGCGCGCGACCTGGCTTGCACCTTTCAAGTTCGCCGCGGACATCTTTCTCGCCCTGCTCAAGATGCTCATCGTCCCCCTGGTGCTCTCCTCGATCGTGGCTGGCGTGGCTGGCGTGGGCACCATGAAAGACCTGAAGCGCTTGGGGGGTAAGACCTTCGCGTACTACCTGGCGACCAGCCTGCTGGCGATCCTCGTGGGCCAGTTCCTGGTGAACACCATCCGGCCCGGAGATGGGGCGGCCTTGGGTCTGTCGGCTCTGACCGAGGCCGGGATGGGGACCGACGACAGCTTCGTGGAGGTGATCAAGCGGGCCATCCCGACCAACATCTTCTCGGCATTGCAGAGCAACGGCGCCATGCTCTCGATCATCTTCTTCGCGCTGCTCCTCGGCTACTTCATCACACAGACCGCTGAGCCCCACGGCTCGCGTATCCGGGAGCTCTTCGAGAGTTTCTTCGAGGTGATGATGAAGATGGCGGAGGGCGTCCTGAAGCTGCTGCCCTACGGTGTCTTCGCGTTGCTGGTCAAGGTCACGGCGGCGACGGGCTTTGCGCCCTTCAAGGCGCTCCTGCTCTACATGTTCACCGTTGCACTGGCCCTGTTGATACATTCGGCCCTGACCCTGCCCATGCTCCTGAAGTTCGTGGGCAAGATGCACCCCGGGTTGTGGTTCAAGGCCATGTCTCCGGCCATCATGACGGCCTTCAGCACGAGCTCGTCGAGCATGACGCTGCCGGTGACCATGCGTACGGTCGAGCAGCGAGGGCGCGTCAGCAACAAGGTGACTTCGTTCACCCTGCCCCTGGGCGCGACCATCAACATGGACGGAACGGCGCTGTACGAGTGCATCGGGGTGATCTTCCTCTCCCAGTACTACGCATCGATCAGTGAATTCACGCTGACCTTTGGCGATCAGGCCTTCATCGTGCTTCTGGCCCTCCTGGCCAGCGTGGGCGCGGCAGGGATTCCCTCCGCGGGACTGGTCATGATGCTCACCATCCTCTCGGCCCTGGGCCTGCCCATTGAGGGGGCAGCCCTGTTGCTGGCGGTCGATCGCCCGCTGGACATGCTGCGCACCTGCGTCAACGTCTGGTCGGATTCCTGCGGAGCGGCCATCATCTCCCGCACGGAAGGGGAAACCGGGCCCTTGGAGCCCATCACCTCCGGGTAGCGTGGCGGCTTGGCTCGGTGCCGAGTAGAATCCCCACCCTGGCCCCTCCCCAATGACCCTCAGAGGCCCGCGTGGCCCCGACCACACCCATGACCCAAGGTACCCTGACCGAAAGAATCACCCGTTCCCTGGCCTACATGCTTCGGCATCGTCCCGAGGAATTCGATCTGGACCTGGACGGCCGTGGGGCTGGAGATCTGGGCGAGGTCGTCAATGCCCTGTGTGATCGTCTGGGTGAGGATATCGAGGAGTCGAACGTTCACGAGGCCCTCGACGCCGGAGGACGCAGCCGCTACGCCATCGAGGACGGGCGCATTCGCGCCCTCTATGGACACTCCTTCCCTGTAGACCCTGGCGAGAGCACCGAACCGCCCGAGTTCTTGTATGTGGGTGTCGGTAGTCGGGACGCACGTCGTGCCGAAGAGGATGGACTTCGCGGCGGTCGTCGCGCGTTCTTGCACCTGGCGCTTACCTACGAAGAAGCGCAGGAAATGGGCCGGCGCGCAGCACCCCAATACGCCGTCATCAAGGTTCACGCGGCCAAGGCGGTGGAGGGCGGTTCCAAGTTCTACGACCGGGAGGCCTTGTTCCTGGCAGAGGACATCGGCGTGGACTTCATCGAGGTGGGCGAGATCCATGAGGACGGCATCCGCCGCGAGGGACGCGGACGCGGGCCCCGCCGTGGCGGTTCTGGACGCGGTGATCGTGGACCGAGGCAGCGAGGCGGCGGAACACGCGTTGGTGGGGGAGGGAATCGTTCTGAGCGGGCGGAACAGGCGGTCGAGCCAGAAGAAGAGCAGCCAAGAGAAGAGCAGCCAAGAGAAGAGCAGCCAAGAGAAGAGCAGGCTGTGGAGGAAGCTCCCCCGGCCCCTGCTTCTGCCTCGGGCTTTGGAACGGGCATGGAAAGCCCGGAACCGGAACCGGAACCGGAACCGGAACCGGAGCCGGAGCCGGAGCCCGAGCCGGAGCCCGAGCCGGAGCCCGAGCCAGCGAGCGATGAGTCTTCCGACAGTGGAGCCGGTTTCGGGGCGGGCATCCTCTAGGTCCTCTCCCTTTTCCTGCCCATGAGTTCCCTGGCGGTCCTGGAGGATTTGCCCTCGGGTTACTTCGTGGAGGAGACTCCGCGCGGGATTCTGGCCGTCCATGCCGACTCGGCCCGTGCCTTGCACGAGGCCGGCTACGGTCCGGACCAGGATGGCGACCTGGTGGCCTCCGAGCTTGCCGGCAGACGCCCGCTCTATCAATTCGGGCCGGCGGCCCCGCCGGAGGCACAGAACTTCCTCATACGTCGTTTCAGCCATGGAGGGCTTCTGCGTTGGCTCACAGGCGACCGTTTCCTGAGAGCGGACCGCCCTTTCCGTGAGTTGATTCTCTCGGACGCCCTCCTGCGCATGGGGATCCAGACGCCGCGGGTCGTGGCGGCCAGGGCCATCAGGGATCGCGGTGGCTGGCAACTGGATGTGATGACACGCCGGGTGGAGGATAGTGTTGATCTGGGTTGGGTCCTGGGTGCCATGCGCCGCGGAGAGCTTGCCGTGCCTGCGCGGCACAGGATGATGGAGCGGCTGGGGTCCTTGGTGCGCGAGCTGCACCTGCACGGTTGCCCCCACGCAGACCTCCAGCCCGGGAACATCCTCGTCAACCTGAGCGCGTTGGAGGACGAGCCTCCCTCCTATTGGATCATCGACCTGGACCGTTCATCCCGGAGGTCCGAGCTGAGTGAAGGTGAACGTCAGACCAATCTGGCGCGCCTCTATCGCCACGTGGCGAGGCGCGATGAGCAGCACGGACCATCGCTGTCCCGGTCCGATGCGGCGCGCTTCTTCCGGGGCTACGATCCCGACGGTGAGTCGTGGCGTAAAGACTGGCGGGCTGTTCGCGAGCGCCATGTCACCGCACTCTCCTGGCACCGGATGGGCTGGCTATTGGAGAGGGTATTTGGCGGGCGCCGCCCCGACCCGCGTAGTACGGGAACGGTGGAGGCGCCTGCTCCCGAAACGCGCTAGGTACGCGTGAGTTGGTGGATGGCGTAGAACGGCAGCCAGATGAGGGAGGAGACCAGGTGCGACACGAGCCAGATCTGGCGCCACGCGGGATCGCCGCTGATCTGTAGCAGGTATCCTGAGAGCACCATTGGTGCGAACAGGGCCGCCAAGATCAGGCCTGTCCGCCGCCGGGGCCTTGTACCTGAGTGCCACTTGGCCCAGATGTGGTCGCGGAATACCAAGCCAAAGGCCACCAGCAGCAGGGGCACCAGCAGGATGTGCAGGCCCTTCCATAGCGGCTCGGTGGGATGGTTGACCAGGGCGAACTCGTCAATGGGTTCCACAAAGTAGCGCAGCCACCCGTAGATCAGGCCCGTAATGCCTGCTGTGGCCGTGGCCAAGTGGGTGAAGCGGGCCTCAGCACGACTCATGAGGTGCCGCCGGGTTTGGCTTTGAGCTTCGTTTCAGTGGGATTTTTTCTTGCGGGTGGGGTGGTCAGGACCAAGTGGGTTGCCAGCATGCGCCGCACGGATTGAAGGGTTGCTCGTGCGGTCAATGTTGCACCAGTCACGCCTTTGATGTCGTGCTTGAGGGACAGAGCATCATTCAGTGTTTTGCCCAGGAACTGCCCATACCAACGGAGATTAGGGATGTACTCCCGCGGCTCCGCAAAGGCCAATAATTCCACCCGCTTGATTTTGCACTCAGGCCCAACAACGACCATCAGAACTTGGCGCATTGTACGTACACGATTCACGTCGAAGTACGCTGTCCCAACCAATGTCCCCTTCTTGAATGCCCTGTAAGCGTAAGTGGTACGCGTGGCTGGCGGGTAACCAGATAACTTTTCAACACGCTTGCTCATTGCGTCTGTCAGCGGGACAACGGTGCGTTTGATTTCACAGTCTTCAAACGCCAGCTTGAGCGCCTCATCCTTGGTCAGAAAGGTATTCTCCTCAGCGAAGGCGGATGGTGAAAGGGACAAGATGAAGCCCAGGGCAGCAAGGGAAATGACCAAGCGCCGTAACGCCCAGATTTGCTGCCCTAGACTCCATCTAGGAGTGGGACCCAAGTCCCACGGCAAGTTTTTTGCCTTAGAAGGCATACCCTACGAGAAACGTTGTCACGTCTGATTGGGTGCCATCTTGGTAGCTGCTTCGATCAAGCTTGAACACTACTTGCGATGTGGGTTGGTAGTGCAAGCCGTAAGTCATCACATGATCTTTGAAACCGGGAAAATAATTATCTTCACTGTCGAAACGGCCGGAGCTGACGTCTGTGTCAATGGTCTCCCATCGTACAAATGGGTACAGCGCTTCGTCCTCTCGATCAGCGAACAGGTCATAACCGGCTTCGACGTAGCTGCCGCCCAGGCTCATGTTGCCTCCAGCAGACGGTGCGCGGTCGGTCACTTTGGCGTCGGCGATCAGGGCGCGCCCCCAGAATGGGCCTGATCGGTAGTCGGCGTGGATTTCAGTGATTGAAGTATTCATGTCCCCATCTGCACCTCCTTGGCCCGCCGCTCCTTCGTAGGAGGAGAGACCAAGTCGGAGGCCAGGCATGCCAGTCCACTCAATCGATCCGACTACCGCAAAATCTTCAGCTGCGGCCTTGGCACCTTTTTGGCGTCCAGAGCGTAGGCCTTTGGTGCCTCCGTATCCTGAGCCGTCCATGCCATTGATTGCGTACACCTTGTAGTTCAGGTCACCACTGCTGCCGAATATACCCAAGCCGTTTTCACGCCACGTGCTAGGTATGACATAGCTTTCGGTCAGCGACCGCGTAGAGGTCAGAAACGTGGTCGGTTCGTGCATTTCGTTGACCAACCCCATGGGTGTCAGCATGAGCCCGACCCGCATATTGAGTCCTTCACTGTGCAGGTGGTCCAGGTAGGCGAACTCGAGGAAAACCTCATTCACGTGCTCGATTTCAATTTCGGTGTTCAGAATCCAGTTGTCATTGAACTTGTTGCCGAAATAGAGGACTCCGCGATGGAAGTCAAATTCGTCCGTGCCGGAATCGAAGTTACGGTAGCGGCCTTCGCCGTAACCGCCAATCGACAACCCGGACTTTGAGTTGTAGACCTTTGACGCGGCTGGACCGAGGCCATAGGCGCTTTCACCAAGGGCCGGCATCACGTCGACCAAGAGAGCGTTTTCAAGATCCGAGGCGAGGGCTTCGATTTCGGCTTGTAGGTCGCTAAGGCTCTTGGGATCTTGTGCTGAAGCCGTGGTACAGATAGATGCGGCCAGACTTGCGAAGAAAAAATGCTGTGCGTTAAACATGCGGTACTAGTGCGTTGGGGCAGTGAAAACGGGGAAGGTGATTTGAAGGCTTTGAATACAGGATTTCAGACGGCCTTTTAGACCGGGGCTGGCCAGGGCCACTAATCCGTTCGGGGTGACCAGCAGGGCTATCGCATCGATGCCTTCTTGGCTGGAACACCACTCGACGGCCTTCTCGGGTCCCATGACGTACAGGCCGGTAGAGAGGGCGTCGGCGGCCAAGGCGGTGGGGGCAAGTACGGTGAGGCTGCCGAAGTCGCGCGTCGGTCGGCCGGTGGTTGGATCGAGCAGGTGACCGAGAGGCTGCCCCTGCACCACGATGCCACGCTCCGAGTTGCCCGAGGTGGCGACCGAGCCGCTGGTCATCGTGAGATGCAGCACAGACTGGCCGCGGTGGGTGGGATGGGCCACGGCGAAGCGGGTGGGGGCGGGGGCGTGCGAGGTGGAAGCGCTGGCGATCAGCCACTGGCCTCCCAGGTCCAAGCGCACCGCCGTCATGGAGGTTTCCTGGAGGGCGGCCAGGGCCGCGTCGAGGCCCGCCCCCTTGCCAAAGCCTCCCTCTTCCAGGAGCAGGCCGGGTGAGGTCCGTATGGCGAGGGTCCCCTGAAGCTTGAACCCCGCCGGGGACGAGTGGGCCAAGGCTGCTTGTAGCTCAGGCCCGGTGGGCAGTCGGCCTTCTCCGCGCAGATCCCAGGCGGCGACCAGGGAACCCACGGCCGGGTTGAAGCAGCCGCTGGTCTTCCGATTCCAGGCAAGCGCCTGGTTGAGCTCCTGGGCCAGGGGGGCACTGAGGGTCACCACCTGTCCCACGGGGGCGCGATTCAGCCGTGCCAGCTCCCCGTCGGGATTACCATCCCAGGTGCTGAGACGTCGCTCACAGCTCTCTACGGCCCGCAGAGCCACCTCGCTGGCGCGCAGAGCCTGTGCCCGGGTGGGGGCCGCGATCTCGATGCGAAAGCCAGTACCCATCGCACTGCAGCGGCGCTCAATCCAGTGGTCTTGATCTTGGCCCTCCGGCGAGACGACCGACAAGGGGGCAGCAGATCCAGTGCAAACGGCTGTCTGCAGAAGGAGGATGCAGTAGGAAAGGGGAGACACTTGGAGGCGGTGGAGAGGGGAATTGAAGCCTGGGGGGAAGGACACTATTGCGAGTGGGTCTCATTAGCAATAGGAGGCTCGAGAATATTTGGGCCCGCTCGCTGGCCGAAGCGGGGCATGCTTAGCCCATGGGCTTGGATCGAACCCGGGGGTAGATGGATCCGTCCGGGGAGGAGGCCGTGGCGAGAAGCTCTCGGCTGCTCCGCCGCTGGCGGCGGCGCAAGAGGGGGTCGGCAATGAGGGCATTGACCCGATCCATGTGAGTCTTCAGATCGGATATCAGGCGCTTGCCTTCAGGTTCCCGTCCCATCTCGTTCAGGACGAGCGCACGCGTGGCCACAATGACGATGCGGTCCGGGAGCTCCACACCGCGCTTCATGCACTTGAGGCCCATGGAACTGTGTCGGTCGGCTTCCCCTGAGGCAGCCGTCGTTTTCAACTGCCTCTGGACCCGAGCCAGCAGGGCGTGGCTCAAGGCTTGGAAACGGTGCTGCCCGATCTCTGTGCTGGATTGGGCGACTTGTTCAAGTAGGGGGCCGGCCTCGGGAGAGTTCTGCTCCAGGAGTAAGACGCCGAGATGCAAGTTGGCTTTCAACTCGGCGGGGTGATTGCCGCTCTCCTGGCAGGACAGGCGCGCTTCACGCAGGGCCATCTCCGCTTCGCGCAGCTGATTGTTCCAGAGTGACAAGGCGCCATGCAGTTCGTTTACCGTTGCCGTGAGGTGATGATCGCCCAGGTGTTGGGCACCTCGACGAGCGAGGGTGAGGGCTGCCTGGGCACGCCGATGGCGGCCAGCTACAGAGTAGATGCGAGCCCGGGCAATGTATCCACGAACCAATACCGCACGTAGCTTGGGCTCCCGTGCGTGGGGGCGTACGGTGGCGATGGCGTGGTTGACGAGGGCCAGGGCCTCCTCGATCCTGTCCTGCAGCAGCGCCAATCGGGCGGAGCAAAGGGTGCTTCTGGCCTGAATGGCTGGCGTATCACTGAGCTTTGCGGCCCGTCGCGCAAGCTGGCGGGAGGCCTTCAACTCGCCCACCTCGAACTGGGTCTCGGACAGCAGCACCAGAGCTTCCGCCTCGCGTGGACGGTCATCAGCCTCCTCAAAGAGCATCTGTGCGTTGCGCAGCATCCCGCGCGCCAGACCGAAGCGGCCCGTGTGCATTGCGTGTCTCGCGTGGAGCACGTAGATGCGTCCCACCCCACCGGGATCTCTCGCCGGGTCAAGGTCCAGTTCAGTCAATTGATCGAGCCACCGCTCCAGGTCTTGGCGGCGCCCCAACCTGTGTGCAGCATCAGAGGCGGCCTGCAGCAACTCGCGGCGGAGTGAGGTCGAATCGCCATCGCCCGTCGGCTGCCCCAGCGCCTCGAGCGCCCAGCGCGCCAGCGTGTGCTCTTGGGAAGCGCGGCCCGCCTTGTTGGCTGCTCGCAGCAAGGAAGGAGCCAGCTCCAGCAGGGAGTCGTACTCGCCGGCAGCATGCAGGTGAAAGGCCCGTTGAATGCCCAAGCCACCCCGGGGAGACTCTTCCTCAAGCCGCGCCAGGGCCCTGGCGGCCTCGGCGTGGAGACCCCTGCGTCGATCCGGGCTCAATGTTCGGTAGATCGTCTCGCGGAGCACGGGCCGAGCGAACCGGTAGCGCGACCCCGAGGGGGTCAGCCATTCACTACGCGCGAACCTACCCAGGATGGCATCAATCTCAGCGGCGCTGCTCTCGGGGAAAGCCAGCAGTAGGAAATGGCGCTCAATGGTGCCGCCCACCACAGCCAGGCGTTGGAGCCAGTCCTGCTCGTGGGCGTCGAGGGCCTCGAAGCGCTCGGCAATCAGCTGGCGAATGCCCTTGGAGCGTGGGATTTCAGCGGGGGGCACGAGGAGTTCGAGCCCCTCCCCCGAGGCGTGCTCGCGGGTTTGCCCCGCCTGCCGCATGGCTCTGAGGATCTCCCGCAGGGCCCCGGGCGATCCTCCACTGCGCTCACAGAGCACTTGCGTGAGCCGTTGACGGGGTGCGGAGGGGTGGAACACGGCCTCCACCCAGTCGCCCACGTGATCTTCATCCATGGGACCCAGCCGAATGCGTGGCACGGGTTCCTGCAGGTCCAGGCGCGTGCGCAACGACTCCAGCGCTGCTGGACAGCTGGGCTCGATCCCCTGGCGCAAGCCGCAGATGAAGGTCAGGGCCGCTCCTTCAAGACGCTCAGCCACCAGGCTGATGACGCGCAGAGATTCTTCCCCGGCAAAGGTGACGTCATCGAGGAACACGACCAGGGGCCGCCGACGGGCCAACTGCAGGAGCCACTCAGCAAGGGCCAGAGCCTCCGTGCTGGGTGCTTGTTCGTTGAACTTCTGGTCCAGGACCAGGATCAGGGTCTCCGCCGTGGACGGATCCACCCATTCGTGCAATAGCGCCCGCTCACGCTCTCCTGTGGCCCTGGGACTGGGCAGGTGCAACCATCGGCGCAGGAGTGAACGTACCGGGTGCCCCGGCCGTCCTGAGCCGAAGGGCGAGCAGCGGCCATAGAGATAGAGCGGTGGATCCTGTCCTGCCCGTTGCTCTGCAGCAAAGTTGCTCACCAGGCGCGTCTTGCCCGAACCGGGTTCGCCGCTCAGCCAGAGCATGCTGCCCCAAGCTCCTGTTCGGACGTCGTTGTGGAGGGCGCTCAACTGCTCGAGCTCATCCACGCGCCCGACGAATGGCAGACGGTTGCGTTGTGAGGGTAGCTGCCGACGGGTGAGACCATAGGTGAGCCGCCCCTTCCACCACGTACTGGACTCGCCCTCCTCCAGAACGGCCCTGAGGGCACCGGCACCCGAACGCTCCTCGGGAGTCGCGCACAGCATAGATGTGAGGGCGGCATCCAGTAGGGGAGAGAGGGTGGGCACCTCGTCAGAGGCCAGCACTTCTCCGGCAGAGGCCAGCGCGTCCAGCCATGCCGTGGGCTCCTCTTGCACCTGGGCAGCGGGGGGGAATGGGTGTTTCCCGGTGGCCAACTGGTACAGCACGATCCCCAGGGCAAACACATCGGCCGCAAAGGAAGGGCCCGCGCCACGGATCCGTTCAGGGGCCAGGAAGGGGAGGGTACCGGTTTGTGAGCGGGAGGTTCCCTCCCGCTGAGCTCCACCCAGGTCAAGCAACACTGGAGACCCACTCTCGGTCATGCGGACGTTGGCCGGTTTTACGTCTCCATGGGCCCACCCTGCTTGGTGCAGCTTGTCCAGAGCAGCCGCCAGTCGGGCACCGATTTGACGCACCTGGGGTTCGGGGAGCGACCCTTGGTCAGTCAGAACCTGATCGAGTGCTGGCCCTTCGACTAACTCAAAGAACAGGCGCGGCCCATCATCACAGGTATCCAGGTGGATGAGTTTGGGCAGGCCCTTGCCGGAGACCTGCTGCGCCACCTCTGCTTCCCAAAGCAGCGCATCTCGCGTCCCCGGAGCGGCATCTTCATTCCGGGGTTCCTTGAGGGCCAGCAGCGATCCGGCCGCGAGTCCTGCGACGGACTCGCCTATCTCCACAAGCCAAACACGACCTGTGGATCCTGCACCCAGCTCACGGATGCGCTCAAATGAAAGGCCCCCGGGTTTTGTGTCCATGGGCTAGGCACCCTCAGTCTGCGGCGTCCGCCTCATTGGGCGGGCTCTCTGGCCCGTCGT
Organism: Planctomycetota bacterium; assembly: GCA_002720975.1. Taxonomy (GTDB): domain Bacteria; phylum Planctomycetota; class UBA1135; order UBA1135. The sequence goes on from PBIX01000085.1 coordinate 35,669, forward strand.
TCGTTGACCGGATCTGGTCGTCTCTGGTCCGCGCGTCCTGGATGATCTGGTCCATTTGCGCAGCTGCGGCGATGGTCGGGTCGTACTCCCAGCGCAGGGTGGGTGTCGTACGCGTGTGCAGGATGGAGGCCACCTGGCGCTGAACGAATCCGCGTGCCTGCTCCAGCATGTGGTTGGTCTTCGAGCACTCGGCATCATCCCCGAGGACGGAGTACCGGATCGTGGCATGAGCCATGTCACTGGAGAGCTCGACACCCGTGAGGGTCACGAATCCCATGCGCGGGTCGGACACCTCGAACTGCAAGCAGTGGGCGGCGCGCCTGAGGATCTGGGCCTCGAGCCGGGCGATCGTCTTCTTGCTGGGCATGATGGCGAGGTCGAGCTCACCGGAGGGTGCGCCTAGGCGCGGGATCCCTCAAGCGTGCGCTTGACTTCCTTCAGGGTGAAAGCCTCGACGATGTCTCCCTCGTGGATGTCACCGTAGTTCTTGATCACGATGCCGCAATCGAAGCCCTCGCGGACTTCCTTGGCATCGTCCGATTCCCGGCGGAGGGACGCCAGGCTGCCGGAGTGCACCACCGTGCCATCGCGCAGGAGGCGGATTGAGCTGTTGCGAGTGATTCGTCCGTCGGTTACGTGGCTGCCGGCGATGAGGCCAATCTTGGAGGACTTGAACAGGCGTCGGATCTCCACGTGTCCAATGATCTCCTCGTGGTACTCGGGGGAGAGGGCACCCTCCATCAGAGCATGCAGGTCGTCGAGCAGCTCGTAGATCACCTCGTAGCGCCGGATCTCCAGGCCCTGGCGTTCTGCCTGCTGGCGGGCCTTGCCGTTCACGCCCACGTGGAAGGCGACCATCATCGCACCCGACGTTGTGGCCAAATCCACATCACTCTCAGTGATGGGCCCGACGCCAGAGTGCAGCAGCTGCACTTCAACTTCTTCGTGCTTGAGCTTCTCGACTTCGTGGCGGATCACTTCGGCCGAGCCCTGCACGTCCGCGCGCACGATCAGGTTGATGGCCTCCACTTCCTGCACGGGGGAGGAGCCCAGGATGGCGTCCAGGTCCTTGCGGGATCCGCCGCTGGCGGCCAAGGCCACCGCGCGGTTCTTGCGCTCGCGCTCGCCGGCAATCTCCTTGGCCTTGGCGAGGGTCTCGATCACGTAGAACGGATCACCCACGCCCGGGAGAGCTGCGAGACCCGTCACCTCAACAGGTACGGCCGGCCCGGCAGACTGGATGGTCTTGCCTCTGTCGTCGTGCACGGACTTGACCTTGCCGTAGCCCTCGCCCGCCAAGACGATGTCGCCCTGGTTCAAGGTTCCGTCCTGGACCAGAAGGTGCGCGACGATTCCCCGGCCTTGCTGAATCTCGGCCTCCAGTACCACTCCGGCTGCGGGTCCGGTCGGGTGCGCACGCAGGTCCAGCTCAGCCTCGGCCATGAGGAAGATGTGCTCCAGCATCTCATCGATGCCCTCGCCGGTTATGGCCGACGTCTCGAACATGGCTGTGGTGCCGCCGTACTGCTCGGGAATGAGCTCGTGCCCCATGAGCTGTTGGATGGAGGCGTTGGCGTTGAAGCCCGGCTTGTCCATCTTGTTGAGGGCCACCACGATGGGCGTCCCGGCCGCCTTGGCGTGGTTGATGGCCTCTTCGGTGCTGGGCTTTACGCCGTCGTCACCAGCCACCACGAGGACGACGATGTCCACGGCCTTGGCACCCCGTGCTCGCATGGAGGTGAATGCCTGGTGGCCCGGGGTGTCCACGATCGTTAGAGAGTGGCCCTGCGAAGTCTGGACGCGATAAGCACCGATGTGCTGGGTGATGCCTCCCGACTCGTGGTCGGCGACTTTGGTCTCGCGGATCTTGTCGATCAGGGTCGTCTTGCCGTGGTCCACGTGGCCCAGGAAGGCCACGGTGGGAGAGCGTTTCTCCAGGCTGTCGTCCTCGATGTCGCTGCGCTTTTGGTGCATCGTGGCCAGATGCTCCTCCTCGGCCGTGATCTCCTGGCGGATGTCCAACTCCACCTCGAACTCGTGCGCCAGTAGGGCAGCCGTGTCATCGTCCAAGAGGGTGTTCAGGGTGAACATGCCCAGTTTCTGCTCGAGGGCGCGTTTTTGGACGAGAGAGGACTTGAGCTTGATGGCTTCCGCCAGCTTCATGATCGTCACCGGAGCGGCGATGGCTACTGTCTCGCCGGCGTGGGGTGACTCGGTGGTGAGCTTGTCGGGGCCGGCACTCCCTGTGCGGCCGCGTCCCCGGCGTGATCCGCCGCGTCCCCCCGTCTGAGGTCGACCCGAGCGGCGCAGGAAGCGTCCCTGTTCCCGCTGGCGAAGCTCGGCGGCGGTCAGGTCACCCCGGGGGCCGGCAGCGGCTCGGGCGCCTTTTGCTCCGTGGGTGAACGTCGGGTGAACGTCCGGCGTGAAGTCATCTCTCGACTTGAGGCGTCGGGACTCGGGCCGCGCCCGTTCGCTGGCCTGGAACTTGGTGGGGTCGATGAAGCCGACGACCTTGCCCCGCGGGCCGGCACTCGATTCACCGCCCTCTTCTTCCGGCTCCTGTACGTCATCGGACTCCTGCTCCTCGGCGGCGGCTTCGGCTGCATCGCCCTCTTGCTCTGCAGGGGCTGGCGAGGGGTCTCCGGTCGCCGGGTCGTCTCCTATCTCTCCGGGTGTGCTCGGAGCAGCCTCGTCTTCGTCCGGCAGACTCTCAGGTGCATCCTCCGCCTCGTCGGTGGGGCTCACTTCATCTTGGACGCCTTCGGGCTCATCCGTCGGTGCCGGAGGAGTGGGCTCGTCAGGCTCCACCGTCTCCGATTTCTTCTTCTTCGTCTTGCGCTTGATCTTCAGTCCGCCCACGGACCCGCCTCCCTCAAGCTCCTCTTCAGTCACTGAAGGCGTGATTCCATTGGCTGCCAGAATGCCCTCCGCTTGCATGAGCTCGAAGGGATCGAGGGAGGACATGTGGCTCTTGGCCTGACTGAATCCACAATCACGCAGTCGGGCCGCCAGGTCCTTGCCCGGCATGCCATACCTCTTGGCCAAGTCGTGGATTCTTACCTTGTCGCTCACGGTGTGCTTTATAGGGGAGGGTCTCTGGTCAGAGAGTCTGGGTTACGCTTCGACCTCCCCGTTGTCCACGGGGGCGGCAGCGTCCGTCATTTCTGGTTCTGCGGTCTCGGCAGTCTCAACCGTCTCGGCTTCTTGAGCGGTCTCCTCGGCAGGGGCGTTCGCTTCATCAGCGGAATCAACCGGAGGGGAGCCATCCTCCTTGCCGAAGTACTCATCGCGTGTCTTGATGTTGATTTCCCAACCGCACAGGCGGCTGGCGAGGCGCACGTTCTGGCCGCGTTTTCCAATAGCGAGGGATTGTTCGTCTTCGTCCACCAGAACAGTCGCGGAGTGGGCGGCCTCGTCAGGGTAGATGTTGTCGATGTGGATCACGGCGGGTTTCAGGCCGTTCATGATGAGAGTCTCGAGGGAGTCACTCCAGCGGATGATGTCGATGCGCTCACCGCGCAACTCGTCAATGACCGCCTTGATGCGCGAGCCCCGCACCCCCACGCATGCTCCGATACCGTCGATCTTGGGGTCCGTGGACACCACGGCCATCTTCGTGCGATAGCCGGGCTCTCGGACGACGCGCCTGATCTCGATGATGTCGTCTGCGATCTCGGGCACTTCCAACTCAAACAGGCGGCGTACCAGGTCGGGATGCGTGCGGGAGACCAGGATCTTTATGCGACTCCCGTCCTTGCGCACTTCGACTACGATGGCTCGGATGCGATCTCCGGGGGCATACGTCTCACCACGCACCCGGTCGTCCTTGGGTAGGTGGGCTTCCACCTTGCCGAGGTTGATCACCAGATCATTGCCCTCGTAGCGCTGGACAACGCCGTTGACCAGGCCACCCACGCGCGTCTCGTACTCGTCAAACAGAACGTCGCGCTCGGCCTCGCGCACTTTCTGGCTGAAGCCCTGCTTGACCGCTTGGGCCGCAATGCGTCCCAGCTCCGAGAGTTCAAACTCGTACACCTCTTCATCGTCCTCGATCGTGACCTCGCCGCTCTCGCGATCGATGGTTACCACCAGGTCTTCGTCCAGGCCCAGGCGCTTGCGTACGCCACCGGCCAAAGCGTCTTCCAGACCGAGGAAGACGACTTCCCGGGGGATGTCTTTTGTTGCGTGGATCAGGTCGATCAAGCGCAGGAGTTCTTGGCCATTCATGTCTGGGGAGGGAGGCTGGGGCAGGGCGGTGGGCGAAACGGGGTACGGCTTGGGTGTGGGCAGGGTCCGTTTCGTGGGTATTGAATGGGGCTGTTGTCTGTGTGCTAATATGCGAAGAAGTGGGGACCGACCCCACTTCCCTGCGTCTTCCAGCCCGGGTTGGGAGCTGACGGACTTGTACGGCGGCTTGGCGACCGGACAGTCTGGGCTTTCCCCCCCCGGGCGTCAACCGCTCCCGGGCTGCTGGATCCCCTCTCACGACCCCCAGAGTGCCCCTCCCTAAGCATGACTCGCACTCCTCCCGACGCCCCCTCAAGTCCCGCCCAGCAGGAGTTCCTGGGGGAACTCGAGCGCCTGGCCTCCAGCCCGGTCAGTGTTCTCATCCGAGGTGAGCATGGGGTCGGCAAGAGCCGGGCCGCGGGGCTATTGCACAGCTCGGGTGAGCGCGCTTCCGGTCCCCTGGTTGTCGTCGATCTGGGGGCCCTGGCGCCCAGCCTGATGGAGGCCGAACTCTTCGGCCACGAAGAGGGTTCGTTCACCGGTGCCCACCGGGCTCGACTGGGCCGGGTCCGTCGGGCGGATGGCGGCACCTTGCTGTTGGACGGTATTGAGGATCTGGCCCTTGAGGCCCAGGGCAAGCTGTTGCGAGTCCTCCAGGAGCGGGTGGTCGAACCCCTGGGATCCGCGGAGCCCGTGCCGGTCGACGTGCGTATCGTGGCGACAGCAGGTCCAGAACTGGATGAGGCCTTGGATCAGGGCCGCTTTCGCGAGGACCTCTATTTCCGGTTGGCCGTCGTGGTGGTTCAGGCTCCTGCCCTGCGTGCACGCAGGGAGGATCTGCCAGGGCTGTGTGATGCGATCCTGAAGCAGATTTCAGAGCGTGCGGGCGTGGCGACCCGAACTCTGGGTCCGGACTCGATGGAGCGCTTGCTCGCCCATCCCTGGCCGGGCAATGTGCGCGAACTCGAAAACGCCCTGGAGCGTGTGCTTGTCTTGGGCGCAGAATCCACGGGGCCTGTCGCCGCGGGCGAATTCGATTTCTTGGAGGAGGGTCTGGCCGACGCCGACCTGCGCCTGGCCCGTCAGGTCCTCTCCCATGGCATCGCGCTCGATGCCATGGACCTGGCCTTGATGGAGGAGGCTCTGGTGCAGGGGAGGGACAATCACTCCGCCGCGGCGCGTGCTCTGGGGCTCTCGCGCAAGGCTTTCAACTACCGCCTGCGAAAACTGCGCGAGGAGCGCTCCCCGGATGGTGCACAAGAGGGTGAGGCGTGAGAGCTTCAGTCGGCCTTCTCCTCGCCGTCACCTGGGCGCTGCCCGCCCCGGCCCAGGAACCGGGGCCTGAAGAGGCGCAGCGCATCCTCGAGTCCTTCGCCGGGGGCGACACCCTCGCACGCCGAGCGGGGGCCCGCTCCCTCCTCACCGTGGTCGGTCGAGAGGATCTCCGGGCCTGCGTGCTTCTGGCCGCCGACCCGGACGTGCGGGTGCGCCGGACCCTGATCGAGATCTGTCAGCGCCCCGACCTCGGATCCCACGAGGTCGATTGGCGAGCTTCAATCCTGACCGATCTGGCCCAAGCGGACCCCGCCCAGATCGTCAGGACCGAGTCCTTGGCCGCGCTGGGCGTCCTGGAGGGCGTCGAGTCCACTTCGGCCTTGGCGCGCCTGGCACGAACCCTCCCCGCGCCAGATCGGGCCAGCGCCGCCCGCGCACTGGCCGTCTCCCGCAGCGGCAGGGAGGCCGTGGCCGCTCTGGTACAGGCGGGGCTGGGATCCGCCTCCCCGTCCGAGCGTACGGCGTCGGACGTCCTGGCTGAGTTGCTTGACGCCTATGGTCTGGGGCTCGTGGACCGGGAGTCACGCCCGCTGGCGTGGGAGTTCGAGCCGATGGTCGGAGCGCTCAACCACCCGGACCCGGAGGTCGGGCAGGCAGCGGTCGCTGCACTGGGACGCATGGTCGCGCGTCTCGTTGAGAAAGGGGACGGGCCGCGCGCTCTGCACACCATGGAGGCGCTGCTGAGAGCGGGGCTCGATCCGGTACTCGTGCACTACCACCGGGCGCGGCTGGCGTTCTATCCCGCTGGAGATCCGGAGACGGCCGTGGCAGCGGCGCGCGCGCTGGCTGCTCAGGCAGAGGAGGTCGAGGGTGTGGGGGCGAGGGAGCTCCCTACGGGTGCTGCCCGCATGGAGCAGGCCCACGAGGGCGTGGTCCGGCGCGGGAAAGCCTGGCTGATGCGTGCTCGCTACCTGGAAGGCCTCGGACAATTGGCTCTCGGCGACCTCGACGCCTCAGAGGCCCGCCTGACGGAGGCACGGTCTCTGGCCAACGGCCTGCGTGCGGATCGTTGGGATCAGGGTGGCACGGAGCTGCAGGAGCTCTTTGCGGACGACCTGTTCCACTGCGCCCTGGTCGAGGTGGCGCTTGTGATCGTGCAATTGGAGCGCGGTGTTTCGCCCTCCGACGCCGACCTGCTGCGGGGCCTCTGGCGGGCCTATCGCAATCAACTGGGCACCCAGCTCCTGCGGGCCGGGCTGCCGGTGAACCGTGCGATGGGGACGCCTCAGGGCGCATGGGATTCGCTGCTCGACTCTGAACTCTCCCCCTATCGTCTGCTGTTTACGCGCCGCGAGATGCCTGGCCTCGGTATCGAGGAGGCGCTGGACCTGCAGGCCCGCCTGGGTCGGGCCCTGGCAACTCTGACCCCCGATGAGCAGCCCGGCTTTGAGCCCCTGCCGGGACTCGATCGTGAGGCCGCGGCCATTGTGGCGGATCCCTTTCCCCGGCCGTGGTTGATGGCCATCCTCGAGCGCCAGCTCGATCAGATCGAGGATGAGCAGTACCGCCTTCAGGGCGTGATGGCCCGTGGGGGTGGGTCGGGCTGGGAGGTTCAGGAGTCCAACCTGGAGTATCTTGAGAATCTGGCCCGCCAGCGTCAGGGGGTACTCACCCAGCAGGCCCTCCTGCTCTCCGATCCCGATGCCCTACGACGGGAGCTGCGCTTGCCCGCGACCCAGGCCCTGTGGCTGGCGCGTGACCTGCGGGAGGAAGGCCACGCAGCCCAGGGCAGGATCTTGGCCCTACGCGCTCGCGATGACCTGGATCGTGTGGGGATCTCCAATGCCTGGTATTTCGTGGGGGTTGAGCGCTTGGTGCGTACGGATCTTGTGATCGGCAGTTGCTACACCGACGAGGATGAACCGCTTCTGGCCGAGGAGGCCCTGCTCGGTGCGGTGGAGCGATTGGATGGCGTGCTGAGCAGGTTGGAATCGAGGGGAGTGAGTCCCGGCGCCTTGGCTCCCTTTCAGGCCCTACAGTCCAACGCCCTGGTGAGCCTGGCGGTCAACGCCAACGTGCGACTGGGCCAGCCCGATCGGGCGCTGGAGTACTACGAGCGCGCCTATGCTCTGCGCCAGGACGAGTTCATGCACGTGCTGCTGGCTTGCTACCGCGCACGCTCGGGGCAGTCGGTGGAGGCCCGCCGCGTCTTACGTCGGGTACGACCCGGTCCGCGCACCTGGTACAACATGGCTTGTACCTATGCCTTGCTGGGCGAATCGACCTCGGCTCTCGATATGCTCGAGCATGAACTGAAGGAGAACCACGCCAGCGAGGCCTCGCGCAATCGCCAGCGCGCGTGGGCAGCGGGGGATCCCGACCTGGCTTCGTTGCGGGAGGATCCGCGCTTCCAAGCCCTGACCCGCAAGACGGATCGCTAGGGGAGGGTGCGCGCCGCAGGACCTGCGGCTACCCTCTGCGGCCCTGTTCCGCCGTATTTCCGCGGCCAACCCCACCGGTATCCACACAGAGCAATCACCATGGCGAGCATGAAACTGACGGGCAAGGGTCGGCGCTGGGTCATGGGTGGGCACCCGTGGATCTATCGCGACGACATCGCGGCGGGCACGGCCCAAGCAGGGGATTTGGTGCAGGTGATCGCTCCGACCGGCGAGTCCATTGGCTGGGCGCTGTACAGCGACGCCTCTCGCATCGCCCTGCGCCTGGTCACCCGTGGCGAGGAGCAGCCTACCCGCGAGTTCTGGATGCAGCAGGTTCAGCGGGCTGTGGATACCCGCGCCCGTGCCGGGATGCTGGAGCCCGATGGAGCTTGTCGCCTGATTGCCGGGGACTCCGAAGGTCTGCCCGGCATGGTCGTGGATCGCTACGGCAAGGTGGCCGTCCTGCAATTGGGCACCCAGGGTGCCGACCGCATGGGCGAGTTCCTCGTGGAGCTGATTCGAGAGGCCCTGCCCTTTGAGTTGGACGCTGTCGTGAACCGTTCCGACACGGCTGTGCGCAAGCTCGAGAACCTGCCCAAGCAGACGGAGGTGATGCAAGGCAGCGTGACGGGGCCCATCGACGTGCGGGATGGGGACCTGCTCTACGCGGTGGACGTCTTCCAAGGACACAAGACGGGGCACTACCTCGATCAGGTGGACAATCGTCGGCGGGCGGCGCGGCTGGCTGAAGGGGAGCGTGTGCTGGATGCCTTCGCCTACGATGGACTGTTCGGCATTCGGGCCGCGCTGGCCGGAGCCAGTGACGTGCTCTGCCTGGAGCAGAACAAGGCAGCCTGCGAGCGGCTCGTCGTGTGTGCCGAGCGCAACGGCGTAGCCGACCGCGTGCGCGTGGAGCGCGTCAACTGCATGAAGGACCTCCGAGCTCGGGCTGAGGAGGGCGAGGAGTATGGACTCGTGATCCTCGACCCCCCAGCGTTTGCCCGCAGCAAGCGTGAGCGTGCCGGTGCCGAGCGTGGCTACGTGGAGCTGGCCCGCCGCGGTCTGGCCCTGACCCGCTCCGGTGGTGCCCTCGTCAGCGCCAGCTGCTCGTTCAACATCAAGGCCTCCGACTTCAGGGGCTTCTTGGCCTCGGCGGCCCAGCTGGCGGGGCGTGATGTCTGGCTGGAGCGGATGACCGGGGCCGCCCCGGATCACCCTGAGCTCCTGACCCTGCCCGAGAGCAGCTACCTGAAGTGCGCCTTCCTACGGGCCGACTGATTCCTGACGAGGACTCCGTGTTCCACCCGGCGGCCCCGAGCCATCGGGCCACGTACTCGCTATCCTGATCACCATGTCCGGGTTCATCGGGATTCATCTCAACGGCGAGGCTGTCCAGGTCCAGCAGGGGCTGTGTCTGGAAGAGCTGGTGCGCGAACGTGGACACGCCAGCAACGAAGTGGCCGTGGAGGTGAACCGCGAGCTCATTCCGCGCCCGGCGCGTGCCGAGTATTCACTGCAGGACGAGGACCGGGTCGAATTCGTGACTCTGGTCGGAGGGGGCTGAGGAGATTCAAATCATGGAACAATGGACGGACGAACCGCTGCGCGTGGCGGGTATCGAGTTGCAGTCACGGCTGCTGGTGGGAACGGGCAAGTACGCCTCTTTGGAACAAACGGAACAGGCCCTCAAGTTGAGTGGCACCCAGATGGTGACCGTCGCCATTCGGCGCCTCGACGCAGGTGCCACCGAGGAGCGTTGCCTGATGGACGTCGTGCGGGAAGGCGGCTACCACGTCCTGCCCAACACGGCGGGCTGCTTCGATGCGGAGAGCGCTGTGCGCACCGCACGTCTGGCCCGGGATCTCCTGGAGACGGACCTGATCAAGCTCGAGGTGCTGGGGGATCCGCGCACGCTACTGCCCGATCCCGTGGGAACCTTGGCGGCCACCGAGCAACTCGTGGGTGAGGGTTTCAAGGTCATGGTCTACACCTCAGACGACCCGCGCCTGGCCGTGCATCTGGCGGACCTGGGTGCTGCCAGCGTGATGCCCGCCGGTTCGCCCATTGGCTCGGGCCGGGGCGTCCTCAACCCCACAAACGTGCAGCTGATCATGGAGTTGGTGGACGTGCCGGTGATCGTGGACGCCGGCGTGGGCACGGCCTCGGATGTGGCCGTGGCCATGGAGCTTGGAGCGGCAGGCGTACTTCTGAATACGGGTATTGCTGGAGCCCGAGATCCGCTGCTGATGGCGAGGGCCATGCGCGCAGGTTGCGAAGCAGGGCGCCAGGCCTACCTCGCTGGCCGCATTGAGCGACGCCTGTACGCCAATGCCTCGTCCCCTGAGGAGGGGCTGATTGAGGAGGCGGGCCCCTCGAGCCCCACGGGTGAAGACCTGGGCAAGGCTCCCGTCGGCGCTTCTTGATGATGGCCACGTGCCTTCTCCAGGTGGCCCTGGAGTCCGGCTCCGGGCCGGATGAGGCTTCTCTTGGGTTCCTGTTCGGGGGCCTGGGACTATGCACCATAGGCGTGGGGCTGGGCTTTTTGGCCTGGCAGCCCTTTCGGAGGCACTGGCCGCAATACGAGCCCTCCGGTTCGGTCCCCATCGTGTACCTGGTGGGAGTCGTTGTGGCTCATGGGCTCGGCTCCATGGTCGGGAGAGCCTGGTTGCTGAGCCCCGGGGGGGGACCCTGGATGCTGCCGGCCTTGCTTGGGATCTCCGCGCTGTCGGGGCTGGCCACCGGGGCAGTGGCCTGGGCGTGGGCCCGGGGCAATCCTGGGACCTTGGGCCTCGGACGGCGCGGCTTGTCGGGGGCCTGGGCCACGGGCTCCGGCCTCTGGCTCCTGTGCCTGCCGCTCTTCTATGGTCTGGCCATGGTCTGGCAGTGGACCCTGCTCCACTGGCCTGATGTTGTTCCGACCCAGGCCTGGGTCGGGTACTTCGGAGACGCCGGCGGAGCGCCCCTGGCCGTGGCGGCACTGCTTGGCATCGTGGTGGTTCCGTTCCTGGAGGAGGTCCTCTTCCGTGGCTTGCTGCAGCCCGCCCTGGTGAGCCGGTTGGGGGCCAGGCCCGGGATCCTCCTCGGCGCGTTGCTGTTCGCACTCCTGCATGGGCTGGCCAGCTTCGTGCCCGTGCTGGCTTTGGCCTTGTTGTTGGGGGAGCTCCGACAGCGCACGGGCAGTCTCTGGGCCAGCTATGCGGCCCACCTGTTCCACAACGGTCTGCAGATCGCCATCCTGGCTTCCGGCCTCGTGTCCAACTAGCTTGTGCCCATGACCTTCTTCCCGCGCAACGATCTGTTCGTTCCGGTTGAGGGTGGCGCCTGGGCCGCAACCAATGCCGTCCTGACCGGAGAGCTGACCCTCGGAGAGGATGCCACCATCTGGTTTGGCTGCGTTCTGCGTGGCGATGATGCACCGCTGGTGGTTGGACGGCGCACCAATATCCAGGACCTGACCATGATGCACGCCGATCCCGGCGTCTCCAACCTGCTCGGGGAGGAGGTGACCGTCGGGCACGGATGCGTGCTCCATGGAGCGGAGGTAGGAGATCGCTGCCTTATCGGGATGGGTGCCGTGCTCTTGGGCGGCTCGCGCATCGGGGAGGAGAGCATCATCGCCGCTGGGGCAGTCGTGCTTGAGGGTGCTGAGATTCCGCCGCGCTCCCTGGTGGCTGGGGTACCAGGCAAGATCCTGCGTCAGGTCCGTGACGAGGAGGTGGCCTCGATCCTGGAGAGCGCCGAGGGCTACGTGCAGAAGGCGCGGCTGTACCTGCCGGAGGGGGCTTGAGTTACGAACGGCGTTGGGCTGACCTGCGGAGTCAGCTTGGAGGGCTCGACGGGCTGCTGGTGGCCTTTTCGGGGGGGGTAGACTCGGCTGTGTTGCTCCAGGCGGCGGTTGAGGTCCTTGGCGTTCGGGCCGTGGGGGTGATTGCGGATTCGCCGTCCCTCCCCCGTGCAGAGCTCAACCAGGCGCGCGAGCTGGCCGTTGCCATGGGCGCGCGATTGAGGGTGGTCCGCACCCAAGAGCTTGAGCAGGAGGGCTATCTGGCCAATGACGGCGACCGATGTTTCCATTGCAAGAATGCTCTCTTTGAAGCCATGGTGCGTGTCGGTCAAGAGGAGGGGATCGCCCACCTCGCCTTCGGGGAGATCGTCGAGGATCGTCTGGACGATCGGCCCGGTGCACGGGCAGCGACGCGGTGGCAGGTCCTCGCGCCTCTGTCCGGCGCGGGCTTGGGAAAGGAGGACGTGCGCCGGCGGGCTCGGGAGTTGGGGCTGGAGGTCTGGGACAAGCCAGCCAGTGCCTGTCTGGCTTCGCGCATTCCGGTTGGGACGCGGGTGACAGCGGATCTACTGGCCCAGGTCGAGCGCGCAGAGGCGGGGCTTCGAGAGCTGGGATTGAGGGAGTTGAGGGTGCGACACAAGGGGACGCAGGCGCGCCTCGAGTTGGGCGAGGAGGATTGGAAGCGAGGCCGGGGCATGCAGTCCCAGATCGAGGCGCGGTTGGCGAGCAGCGGGTTCGAGCGCGTGGAGTGGGCGCGCTACGTGCCGGGGCACCTGCGCGCTGCGAAGGTCTGAGCGCTCTCCTTTCGGGACCCTTTCGCACCAATCCTGCAGGATTCTCACACCTGGGCAACGGCTTGAGGAGTAGGTGGTCGACACATTGGGAGATCCTATGAAGAACCCCCATATGAGTGATTATCCGCCGAGGCGTAGGCGCCACCAGGCCGGATTCAGCATGGTCGAGGTCATGCTGGCCCTGAGCGTGTTGCTTGTGGCCGTCCTGGGGGCCTTCAGCAGCCAGGCTGCCTCATCCAACCTCATCCGCATCAGCCGTGAGACGGACCTGGCCCTGGCGGACCTGCAGGCCTGCATGGAGCAGGCCCTCACCCTGACCACCGACGATCTGCCCATTGTGGGCAGCCTCTTTGAGGATGGCCAGCCCGTGGCCTTGTATGAGGATCTGAACCTGGAGGGGGAGAGCATCGTGGCGACCTACCCCGGCTACGTTGCGGGGCTGACGATCCCCGACCCTTTGGAGATCGTTCTGACCCTGACCTGGAATGATTATGGCACCAGGCCGCGAACGGTGACCTTACGCTCGGTGAAGGTGCGATGAAAACGTCGCGCTCCCTACACTCCTCGCGCGCTGGCGTGAGTCTGATCGAGGTCGTGCTCGCCGCGAGCCTCTTGACCCTTCTGGCCAAGACGCTTGTAGAGAGCGCCAACTCCATGAGCCTGGTGACCAGTCGCGGCAGCATCCGCGCCCTGTTGCAGGTTGAAGGCCAGAAAGCTGTAAACGCAGTGATCTCAGATCTTGGATCCTCTGCCATACGAACCGTCGACGGCAAGGACTATCCGTACACCTTCGACGATGCCGAGGCAGATTCCGAATACGCAGCTCACACGCATGACCTGCCCACAATGGAGGCTGTCACGGGAGATTCTGACTTCGGCACCCTCCGAGAGATCGTCTTCGTACGCACGGCTGACCTTGACACCGATGGTCGGCCTGACATGGACACAGATCTGAACGGTGTTCCCGAGTTGGACGGCGACGGCGATGGCGCGCGCAGCGAGAGCTTTGCAGACCTGGATGGAATCTGGGTTGCCGGAGAGAACACTGTGGACTCTGCCTCGGGTGTTGTCTGGCCGCATACGGAGTGGAGCTACGTGCTGACCACCCGCGCCGATGGCATCAACTGTCTCCAGCGCCGCATGGATGCTGATCCATCCACCGACCTGACTATCGCTACTCACGTAGAACGCATCCAGGTCGATACGGCGGCTACCTGTCAGTGGACCATCCCCTTGAACTCCGTACGCGTGCAGATCTTCTTCAGGCGGCACGACAAACGTGGAGTCCTCTTCCGTTACACGACCCAGGTGGTCGTGGCCCTCAAGAACGCCTGAACCATGAAGACTATGAAGACAATGAAGACCCGGGGAGCCAGTGGAAGTCCAAGCCGCCAAGCAGGCGTAGCGCTCGTTTATGCCGTATTCGGGGCTTTTGTGGCTGCTACCATGGTGGCAGTCATGTTCACCATGGCGGGAGTCACCCGTACCCGATCCCAACTGAACAGCACGCAGGTGCGGGCCGACTACATGGCCCAGGGAGCGGTCGAAGTGGCCAAGAAATCGATCCAGACGGCCATCGCCAACTGGTCCCCCCCGCCCACCAGCGGGACGGCTGTCATCAATGGCGTCAGCGTGCCCTATACGATCACAGCCACCGGCGGTGGGTCCACAGTGACGGACTCGGCCGGCATACAGACCCTTATTACGGGCTATGAGATTGAAGCGCTCACGCAGCTCGACCGCGTGCAGACCACCGCACACCGTGTGATCAACTCCGAGTCCACACCCATCTTTCAATTCGCCGTCTTCTACGAGGGCGACCTGGAGGCCCAACCGGGCCCCTCGATGACCTTGGGCGGTCGCGTTCACAGCAACGGTGACATGTACCTGGGCTGCGGTAGCACGCTCACCATGGATACCAACTATGTCCATGCCCTGGGTAGCATCTACCGAAGCCGCAAGAACAACACCAACTCGAACGGAACCGTCGAAGTCAGGCAGTGGGTCGAGAACCCCTTTGATCCCCTGGAGCCGGTCAGCTACCTGGACATGAACAGCAAGTCCCAGATGGACCCCGTCACGACCGAGTCGGGTTATGACTCGAACTTCACCGACGGCTACGACATCAATGGCGATGGAGACTTCACCGACGAGGATGAATGGCTCCCCTTTGTCGCTGGAGCCCTCGAGATGTGGGACGCGCCCGACGGCTACGCACTGACCGGAAACACCATGCTTACAGGTGACCACGGAGTGAGTGAGGCTGTCACGCCCAATATCGGATCGATCCAGATGTTCGAACCCTCCAGCGTTGGGGACTACTATTTCGATTCGAGTCTGAACGAATACTCGTACCGTGGGCCGGGTGCGGGAACCCACGCGAAGGGCTACTACCACCAGAGCGCAGGCTTGTCGGTGATCATCTCTGAGGATACCAGTGAGATCCGCGTCTATGATGAGCTGGGCGGCACCGTTCCTGTGATCGATTTGAACGGTGCCCTCTCCATGACGACGATCTACGACGCCCGCCAGGGCGGGGACGTGGATCTTCTGAGTGTTGACATGGACTTGCTCAGCGAAGCGGACGCCTGGCCCGATAACGGCCTTCTGTACGTGGCGCACTATGGCATGGGAACCGGGACCAGCGCACGCGGGGTCGAGCTGACCAACGGCAGTGAAATCTCAGCGGGACTGACTGTGGTGGCAGAGGGTTCTCTGTACATCAACGGGGACTACAACACGGTCAACAAGAAGGGGGCCGCTGTGATTGCCGATGCCGTGAACCTGCTCTCCAACAGCTGGGATGGGACCAAGTCAGCGGGCAACCTGCCCGTGGCTTCGAACACGACCTACAACACGGCCATCGTGACCGGAAACACGACCACCAGCGTGGGCTCCTACAACGGCGGCCTCGAAAACCTCCCGCGCTTCCATGAAAAGTGGACCACCAAGAAGTGCACCATCAATGGTTCCTTCGTCAATGCGTGGGAGAGCCAGTACGCCAACGCGGATTGGGGCTATGGCGGGGACCTCTACAAGGCGCCCAAGCGCAAGTGGTACTACGACGAGATGTTCAACGACGTGGAGAACCTGCCGCCCTACACGCCCATGGTGGTCTCGGCATCCGACATCGTGCGCTGGTAGCGCAGCGGCTCGGCTACTGGAACAGGATGGACAGGCCGTCAGTGAAGTTGGAGGTCGGAGTGGGGTTGTTGTCGCGGAACCATGCGGTGTAGTTCCAGGTCTCACCGGGCTGCACCGCACCTTGGCCGTTGGGGAGATTGTTGAGGTCCAAGGCCAGGCTGAAGGTGCCCGTGCCTCCGGAGTTCAGGATGAACTTGCCGTAGCGCAGAATGGAGCCACCCAGGCACAGGTTGCCCTGACTGCCTCCGGGATTGAAGACGAGACCTTGGGTCTGGGAGGTCAGGAAGAACCCGAACTGCATGGCGGGCATTTGGTTGGCGATCAGGGTCAGGTCCTGATCGGCCACGACGTCGGAACCCGAGGCGCTGATGGATGCCGCTCCCCCCGAAGAGTTGGGATTGGCGAAGCAGTAGTTCGACCCCGGTCCCACGGTGCAGACGATGTCCAGAGCTTGGAAGTCGTCGATGGCGGCTTCGACAATCGAGCCGCTGCCGGCATCGTCTGCGACGAAGCGCATCTGCACTTGGGAGCTGGGCGCAATGAAATCCGCTACACGGAACTCGTGGTAGATCCAGCCACCGGTGGTCCCGGCTCCATTGGGACCGACCTGCTCCACCTGAGTCCAGGAGGACCCACCGTTGGCGGAGATGGCGATGCGGAACGTGTCCGCCCCCGGTGATCCGCCCTGGTTGTTGGAGTACCAGCGCCAGTAGCTGATGTGGGGATCGGGATAGGAGGTGAGGTCCATCATGGGTGTGAGCAAGGTCGTCGTGCCGTTGTCCACGTCGTTGTCGCCCACCGAGCCTCCAACGGATCCCTGTCCGGTTACCCAGCACTTCACGCCGCTGGGTGTGTGATCATCCTCAGGTTGGGCCGCGGTCCCGACCGGATTGACTCGCGTCCAGAGCCCCGTCGTCGCTGTGTCTCCACTCGCACCCGAGCTCCAGCCCTGGTTGGTTTCCATGTCGTGGTCGACGGCAACGTTGATTTGCTCGGCGGAGATGCTGACGTGTGTCGAGGTGGGCGCGGTAACCGGGTCGCGATAGATGGCACCGTCCTTGTCCAGGACCTCAAGGTACCACTGAACCTGATCTCCACATGTCGTGGGGGGGAAGACCGCGTCGTAACTACCGCCACCGAGATCGGTCAACGGCACTGTGGTGAAGCCAGTTCCCGTGTCAAAGTGAAGCGTCTCGGTTCCCGCCATTACATCGCCGGGCGATGTTTCGGTGATAGTGACAGGGACGCTGTCTCCGTCGGGATCCAAGGTCGTGGGCGCGTCGCCCACCACGGAGATATCCAGCAGGTTGCCCGAGATGGTCCAGATGAACAGTCCGCCCTCGAGGTCACTACCGATAACGGTTCCGCTCGGGAAGTAGGGGTACAGACTCCAGAGGCCGTTGAAGGTGGCCCCATCGCCCCCATTGGACGTGTCGAAATAGCCGAACTCCGTCATGTTGAGCGGATCGCTGGCGTCGTAGATCCGCATACCGCTGGTGTAGTTCGCTGCGAACACCATGTCGCCCACGGTGTAGAGGTTATGTGTGACGGCCGTGTTGCCATTGGTATACGTGCCCACAGCAGATGCATTGGCCGGATCGCTCACGTCAATGATGTGAGTTGTCGAGGGGTACGTCCCATCCTCGTCGAGCTCGTCACCGAGATAGAAGTAGTTCAGGTCGCTGCTCAGCCAGCCCTGGTGGGAGTACCCGGGGTTGGAGTAGTAGACCTGATCAAGGGTCTGCATGTTGCCCTTGTTCGTCACGTCCACGATTGTCAGTCCCGTTGAGGACCATCCATTGTTAAAGCCGCCGCAAGCGAACATCACTTCTCGGCCCGCGTAGGGACCGCTTGCATAGGTGATGATCTGCGCGTCGTGGATATAGCGCGAGTTCCAGGAACCCACGTATTGCGGGTTGGCAGGATTGGCATTCAGGTTGTAGATGCGTGCTCCATTGCTGTCGCCTCCGAGGCGATAGAGGTAGCCGCTGTCCGTGTTGATGGCCACGTTGTGGGTGGCGCTTGTTCCCACGTCGTCAATGGTGTTCACCAAGGTCACGTTGCCGTTGTCGATGTTGGTCATCTTCATGACCTGTATTCCGCTTCCGCCTTCACTTACGGCGTAGGCGAAGTCCTGATAGGTCTTCACGTCCCGCCACAGGCTGTTGGGGCCAGAGATGTGCTTGACCAGTACGGGGTTCGTGGGATCGGTGATCTCGATGAAGTTGGTGCCGGAAGACGTGCACATGAGCGCGTACTCGCGTCCCGAGGGTGAGGTGTACCCCCAGCAGTCATTTCCATTGGCTGCGTTGTCGATCTGGTTCAGGGGCATCCAAGCCTGGAGGGTGACGTTCTGGGAGTTGAAGGCCGAGTAGGCCGTGCCGCCCGGCTGTCCCGGACCCACGGCTTGGTTGCGATAGCCACGGCCTGTGATCGCCGGTCTGAGATCGCGGATCTTGGGGTCGTCGTCATGGGCTCGCAGGGGCGCGATGGCGGTGACGGCCAGACCCAGGGTCAGGACTAGGGTGTTCAGGTGGGGGCGAGAGACTTGGGCCTTGGTCACGGGAGACTCCTGTATGGGGGGAGGCAGCGTAGCAGTTGAGGTGCGCCGGGCCGACGCACCTGCTACCCGTCTAGGGTACCCCCGTAGGAGGGTTTGGTAGACAGGGATGTTCCGGGTCGATTGTAGCCTTTGCTGGAATCGCCCGTAGGGGACGACGCAGGCGGCTCAGGGGTGCTGCTTGAGTCCCGGCCCGGGTGGTGCCGCGCCCCACCGGGGGTCCAGGGCCTGGCCCTCGAGGCTCTCAAGCAATGCGAGCAGATCAGCGGATTCCCTTGGGCTGAGGTCGAGAGGCTTGAGCACGTTCTCCTGATGATGGCTCTGGCCGCTGGCTCCCTCGAGGGTCGAGTAGAAGTGCAGCACTGCCTCCAGGTCGGGCATCTGCCCAGCATGGAAGTAGGGAGCGCGGCCTTCCAGATTCCGCAGGCTGGGCGTTTTGAACTCGCCCCAGCCCACGGAGCCCGTCTTCAATCTACGCACTCGTGCCGCAGCGGCCCCCTGATCCTCGTCGCTGAACCGTCCCGCAGCATTGAAGGGGTTGGCCTTCACAAGCCGTGTCCCCTCAAACCTCCCGGGGTCCGAAGGGGGGCGGCCATCCGCCGTGGGCACCTGGTTGTTGTGGAACTCGAGATCGGAGAACGTGGGCCCGTTGTGGCACGTGGTGCAGTTGCCGCGCCCAAGAAACAGATCCAGGCCGCGCACTGCGGAATCTGACAGATGCCCGCCTCCATCCGGATCACCTGCCGAGAGGGCTGCCACGTAGCGATCAAAGGGTGCATTCGCTCGCACAAGTTGGCGCTCGTAGGCAGCCAGGGCCTTGCCCAGATTGGAGTAGAAGCGGTTGATGGACTCACGGTCCTGCTCGCTCATCTCATCCCAGGCCACCGCATGAGCATGCTCGGGGTCCTCCGGCACGGGGCGAGCATGAGCGGGAAACCGATCACCCGAGCGCAGCTGAGGCAGCGGGCCGAAGAGGGTCTCATAGGCCTCCTTCAGATCCCCCTCGGCATACATGCGATGGGCGAGAGCCACTCGGTCCATGCCCATCTCGAGTGGATTCTCAATCGGCTCGGTGGCTTGGGCCCACAGGGAGTCGGCTCGTCCGTCCCAGAAGAACCAGCGGGAATGGGCCGTGTTCAAGATTGTCGGGGTCTTGCGCGTTCCCACCCCCAGGGTCTCCGCCAAGGGCTTGCCATCCGTGAAGGCCAGGGACGGATCGTGGCAGGTGGCGCAGGACACCGATCGATCCGAGGAGAGGCTTGGGTCGAAGAACAGCCAGTGACCGAGGCGAACCGCTCGCGCATCGTCGGCCCAGCGGTTGGTGGGATCAAGGGGAGTGGGGGGCAGGGGCGAGAGGCGTGCCAGGGCCGGGCTCATCGGATCCGTGCGCTTCATGAGGAGCACGAGGCCGGCTCCGACCAGCAACAAGGCTGCGATCCCTTGGATGGGCTTCATTCGACGATCAGGTCAAACTGGGCGCGCTCGGTCACGGCACCCCGGGTGAGATCCACGTGCAGAACCCAATGGCCCACCATGTGACACAGCAGTCCGAGTACTCGATAGCGACCTTGTCCTTCGTCCGTGACCTCCACTTCTTGCAGCATGCCGTGCCTGTGTGCGGGCATGCGGCAATCGATGGACAGGCGGGCCCCTTCGATGGGGGTACCGTCCGCGCTTGTCTTCAGCCACAGGGTCGCATCAAAGGACTCGTTCAGGGGGAGGGGCGCCACGGACGGCTGCCATTGCACGTGGAATCCTCCTGCTTGGCTTGTGACCGCCTGGGGTTCGGGCATCGGACGCGCCTCTTCTGCCGAGCAACCCACAAGCGAAGTTGCAACTGCGAGGGTCAGCATCAGCGTGCGATCACTCATTGGAGTCCTCCTTGCGGTAGCTCTTGGGATGGGGTGCCGATGGTCGTGAGAGAGTGGAGCTTGCGGGCCACAGGAGCGAACACCCTAATCGTCTAGCACCGCCTTGTGCCATATGCAGCAGAGTATGGGAGTCAAGCGCCGCCCCTGTGGGGAAACCCGGCTCATGAATCGAGCGCTCCGGGAGGCGGGCCTGGAGCCATCCAGGAACGCTCAGGAGGTTCCTTGAGGCACGCGGGCCGCTGGGTTGGGCGCAAGACGGCACCTTGGACTTCCTAACCTCAGCTCGGCATGGGCTACACCCTGCCCGTGACGTCCAGGGCTGCGGAAGCTCCGGTGGAGCAGGTACCGTCAGGCGAGTATCAGTTGATCATGCCCGCGATCCCCTTCGAGAAACGCGACGGGTCCATCCCATTACGGTGCCAGTACTGGAATCGCCAGGTATTGCCGTTGCACAGGGTACCACCGATGCTGGGGACGCCGCCGCCCGGGGCGGAAGCCGCGTTCAGGAGGTCGATGCTGTAGGTCCCTGCGGCGCTGATGGCGCCCGCATCCTTGGTGTAGCGGCCGATCGTCGAACCTGCGAGACACAGCTCAGAGACACCTGTCGGGCTCACGGCCGTCGTCCCCAGCCCCACGAGGGGGTAGGTGAACTGACCAGGAAAGCTCGTGCTCAGATCGAGGGTGATCGATCCATCCGAGCAGTCGCAACCACTCAGGCTCACGTCGCCGATGTTGTTGATGTCGGTATCACAGAAGACGTAGCTGCCGCCCGAGCAATCCCCTGCGTCCCGCACGAGGCGCACCGAATTGAAGATCCGGATCACGTCTCCCTGCGGTCCTTGACCATAGGGGTAGTCGTTTGGGTCCCCATCCTTGGGGTCGCTGCGCTGGGCGCCCGCTCCATGCACGTTGAGCAGGTTGTAGTTGCCGGAGCCCGGCGGTTGCTCCATCCACCCCGTGGCTCGGCCGAAGCAGAAGTACACCCCCCAGCTCAGTTTGCCGAGCGGAGGGTCGAGGTGCGTGGTGCTGCTCCAGGCCCAGGACTCCGGGTCGATGATGTCGAAGATCGGGTCGATCGCCGGGCCGACGTTCGCCGGGTCCGTGGCGTCGGGAGCACGCGTGTAGTCGACGATGCTCTGCAGCTCCTTCGCGTTCGGGAGGCGCCAATCCGAGGCACCGGCCAGGGTCGAGGTCTCGGCAAAGGCCAGCGCGGCCTCCCAGTTCACGGGGATCATGCTGTCAGACTTGGCCCACACCAGGTTCGTGGCGTGATCGGTGATCGTGCCGTCGCCGTTGTCGGCGAAGTTGTTGATGCCATAGGCCGTGGTCCCGCGCACGCAGCGCACGTAGCGTTCGAAGAGGGAGCCGTTCGGCAGGGTCGCGCTCGGGTAGCCCTTGATCCTGCCGTCGGCGAAGTTGACACCGAACGCGGTGGGGTTGCCATTCATCGTGGTGCCGACGTAGGCTGTGCTCGACCAGAACTGCACGTCGATCGGACGGTCCCCCGAGGCTGGGTCGGGGTACTCGAAGTCGAAGTAGGTCGTGTCGATGTAGGGCTTGCGCGGAGTGGCCGTGCTGCTGCCTCGAAAGTCCATCAGGGAGTACAGCTCCTTGACGGTTGGCAATCGCCAGTCATTGTGCCCGGCCAGGGAGAGGCCGTTGGCGTACGTCGCGGCCGCACTCCATGAACGCTTGGTGTCGAAGTCGGGCGACTTCTGCCACATCAGACCGGTGTTCAGGTCACTGATCGTGCCGTCACCGTTGTCCAGGTATGAGGGCTGCAGGCCCTGGTACTGGGCATCCTGGCCATAGAACGCTCCACCCTGCGCAGGCGGAGCGATGAGGTCCTTGTCGTCGTAGCACTGGTCCTGGCCCGTGTCGACGATCGGGTAGCCATTCTGGGGAGCAGCGACGGCGCCTGTGGGAACGAGCATGCACCAGACGGCGGTTTGGAGGATGGAAAGTGCCTTGTTCATTTGGGTCACCTTGGGGTTCTGCGGTTCATGTGTGGGTTGAACAAGGGGTGGCACTTCCTCTGATCTACCAGCGAGCGGATCGGTCCGTTTCTAATTTACCAGTAAGAGGATCGGTTCATGAGTGAATGCGCAGAGTGGGTTGGGAATGGAGATCCAGACGTTGCGGTCGGCAATCGCCTTGCCTTGGGCCGCCCCGAACCGCTCGTCTTCGACGTCCCAGCGTTCGGGAGTCTTTACGGGTAGTCCTTCCGGATCATTCGTTCGTCGTGGATCTCCGTGCGCGGTCCGGAGCTGCCGGGCCGAGTTCTCGAACGGTTCCGGGGCCCCGGTGGGCTGGTCAGGGACTCAGTCGGGGTTTTTGGGGTGGCCGTAGCTGTCTTGAACTGGGAGCAGGCCGGTAGGAGTGACGCACAGGCAGTTCACAGTAAACGGACCCTATCTGGAGGAGGAGATCGCGGTTGGGGGGTGTGCTCGGGGATGGTCCTAGTTTGAGACAAAGAGTGCAGAATTCTTCCAATTCAATGTGCAAAGGCGGGGGTTCCCAAGGGCTAGATTGGAGCCTCTCACATGGAGCCTTCACTTAACGATCCGGTCACCGAGACCCTGCGCCGCTGGTCCCGCCAGACCACTCCGGATGAGCTCAAGGAGCGCGGGGTGTCCAATCTGCGCTCGGTCAGTCTGTCGCGCGTGTCGATGCTGATCGAGAAGGCCGTCAACCGCGCGCTCTTGGCGCGCACCCTGCACAATGATGGGGACGAGGACGAGGAGAGCGCCCAGTTCGAGAGTGTTTCAGTGACGGCACGGAAAGAGTTCATGGCAATGGCCACGTCCGATGTGCCGGTTGAGGATGAAGTCTCCGATGTCCAGGAGCACGCGGTCAGTGCACTTGATCAACTGAAGGCGGAGCTCGCCGGGCGCCGCCGTGAGGTTGCGGAACAAGAGCGTGCCCTGCGCAGCATTGGCGGTCTTGCGAAGGACGCAGACGAGGAGTTGGCCACCAAGCTGCGAGCGCTCTTTGTTTCCTGGGGTGGCAAGGCCGACGCCCCTTCGGCGCTGGAGCGCGAGGTCATCGAGTTGACCGTTCAGGAGCTACGTCGCGAGCGTGGCAATTCGGAACGGGAACGATTGCGCCACCACCAGGATGAGATCAGTGTGCTGGAACGTCGGATCGGGAAGCTCACCAACTTGCTATCAGAGACCGAGGGCAACTTGGTCCGTGCACAGCGAGTGGGGGCTTCCGTGAATGGAATTGCCTCTGAGTATGATTGCGTTCAGGGCTTGTCCGAAGACGATGAGTTCCACGAGAAGAAATCAGAGCTCATGACCGCGATCTTTGAGGCGAACATGGAGATGAGGGAAATCGCCGGGTAGCGCCGCGCTCGGGAGTATCCAAGCGCGTCGAGCGCCTTGCGGGTCGAACCCGGAGCTCATCTCTGGAAGAACGGTAGGATGCCTTCGGGGACGGACAGGTACAGGACGTTCATCGCGGTGGCGTAGGCCCTTCCATAGCGTCCCACCGACCCTCTTCCCGCCGCATCGAAGCGCTTGTCCCGCCAGGCGCCGTCCTCGTCCTGGCTTACGAGCACTCTACGGCTCTCCTGCTCAGCCCAGGTCCGGAACACCTTCTCATCCCTGTGCTGCCATAGAGCCTGAGCCAGATACAGGCGCTCGTAGAAGGGAAAGCGCGCATCCTCCACGTGTCCGCCTTGTTTCTGGTCCTGCTCCCGCAGGGCCAGCTTGCGCCACACGTAGAGGTAGCCGTCCTCGACCTCCTTGCCCTCATAGATACCCGTGGCGTGCAAGGTCGATAGGCACGCCCCGGTCAGGGCCACAGAGCTCTGCGGTTGCTGGTGGGAGTACATGAAGCCGCCCTGCTCGTCCTGCAGGGAGCGAACGTAGACCAGGGCCCGTTCAATCACCGTTCCGTCCACCTGAAACCCGATGTTGCGAGCGCCGCGCAGGGCCTGGAGGAGGCACACGGTCACCGAGCCCTCGTGCAGGTCCATGGGTTCAGGGTCGTAGTACCAGCCACCCTGGGAGCTCTGGGCTTTTTCAATGCACTCCACCCCACGGCGGATAGCAGCGGCCACGCGCTTGCCACGCTGGCTTCCGGGGGAGAGCGAGTAGGCCTGCGTCAGGGCCAGGATGGCAAGACCATGGCCGTGGGTGCGTGATTTCTCATCGCCACGGGCGGTGATGAAGCCGGGGTGGGGCTCGTCATCGCCCGCCGAATGATCGAGCAGGAAGTCGATGGCCTTGGTCAGGGCAGCCTGGTGTGGCCCGCGGTTCGTACTGCTCCCGCCCGCCATGAAGGCCAACGCCACGAGCGAGGTGACGCCCACCGGGGCGCTGTGTTCCGTGTCCCCCAGGGAGACCCGGCCTCCAGCCAGGATGTCCTTGGCCAGCCAGTTCAGGCCGCGCTCGCGGCAGAGCCGCAGGGGATCCTGGGGACCGGCCGGACGCTCCCGAGGGCGTTCGATGGGGGACTCCTTGCCCCTGTCGTCCTGGGGGCCGAGGGGTGCTCCCACCCGCTCACGAATCCCCACCCGAGCTCCATCCCGGTGATCGGTGAAGGAGTGTCCCGCGGCCGAACCAGAGGGGGCGAGGGACAGTAGCGCGACCAGGGCCGCGCTCAGTGCCCGCGCCGAATCAGTCTGAATCGCGCTCATTCAAGCGCCGGTAGTAGGAGTCAATCCAATCCCTGTAGCGCGGCGGCAGGTCGGTGCCGCCCTCGGCTCGGAAGAGGTCGCGCAGGTGGACGGGCAGGTTGCCCCACTGGTCCTTGCCATTCACGGCCATGAGGGGCGCACCCACGGCGTCCTCAGACGGCCCCCCTGTCTGACTGCTTTCGGGCGGGCCGTTCTTGTTGCTGTCGGGCTGTCCACTCATCCCCGGCTCCTTGTCTTGGCCTTGGGGTTGGGGTTGGCTGGGGTTCTGTTGAGGTCCGTCCGGGGTCTGTTCCTTTCGGCCGCTCTCGTTGTTCGCCTGCTGGCTGTCCTTTGGCTCACCTTTTCCGGACGACTGACCGTCGCCCGACATGGTGCTGCTTCATGTCCCGCCTTGTTCTGCGGCGATCTCAAGAATGCGATCGATGTCCTCCAGCACGCGACTGCCTTCGCCGCGGGTTGCCGAGAGCAGATCCGCGATCCCGCCGGCGGCCAGCCGCTGGGGTCTGGCGGCAGCGATCAGATCGCCCAGGCCGCTCTCCTGCATGTCGCCCAGGCGCGAGGTGTCCCCCGCGGAGGCGTCCAGGAGGTAGGAGCCCATGTCCTGCATGCGGCGCTCCACCGCGTGGAACAACTCGAGCATTTCATCCTGGGGTGAGCGCTCGGCCTCTACCACATCCCGTAGCTGGGGCTGAATGGGCTTGGGCTCCTGGGCGAGACCCAGGTTAAAGGATGTCGCGCACAGAACTCCGCATGCGAGTCCCGACGTGGTTGCGATCAGGGAGAGGCGGCGGTTGGGTGCTGAGTGCTGCGAGTGTTTCATGGTCGTGGTTGTCCTTTGTCCGAATTCATCATCGCCCATCATCGGCCTCTTCGCCAGGATTTGTGCCCTGCACGTCCGGTTTGTCCGCCTCGGAGCCATCCGGGGCCCCTTCAGGGTCCCGCCCGGGGGGGGCGGGGATTTCCAGCCGCTCTCTGAAGAGAGTGAACAGCTCGCTGATCCGGTTGTGCTGATAGGCCAGGCGGGAGATGTCTTCAAGTAGCAAGGGGTCCAGATCCTCGGTGGGACCAGCCAGTTCGGGGTGCAGCTGCAGCTGCTGCTCCAGCTTGGCGATCACCTCGACCTCCATCATGCGCAGGAGCTTCAGCTCGGCCACGTCCGGCACCAGGGGGGGAGGAGGCTGGGGACCGCTGCCTCCTGGAGAGGGAGGCTCCTGCTCCTGCTGCCGGTCGCCGAGCTCCTTCTCAAGGGCGTCCTTCAACCAGATCAGGTTGCGGTGCACGTCTTCCTGCAGAGCCTGGATTCGCTCGCCACTCTGGTAGCCGCCGCCTTCACCCATGTCTCTTGCGATACGCACCAGGTCAGCCTCGACGTTGCGGACGATCTCTGCGAATACCGCGACCCCCTCTTTGGCAATCGCTCCGCGCACCTGGCTGGCACGCTGGGCGATGGCTTCAAACTCACGGCTCGTATTGCGCAGGCGCACCCTGTCGGAGCGGCTGACGCGCGTGCGGCCCTCGCGGGAGGCGTCGATCTCCTGGGTGGCACGCATCTGCTCCTCCAGCATTTCAAGCATGGCCTGAACTTCTTCGGCCACGCGGAAGAGCAGCTCTTCCTGGCGCAGGCGTTGGTACTGCTCCTCCTCTTCTTCGAGGTCGTCCAGCGCTTCACGAATCTGCTGTTCGGTCTGCTCTTCCTGCTGCTGAGCCTGGCTGAGGTCGCCTTCTTCCAGGGACTCAGAAGCCTCGCTTGCGCTGGAGGCCGCCTTTTCCAGGTTGGGTTGTGGGAGAGGTGAGTCGCGTTCTTCGTTGAGCTTCGCGAGCTCCAGGAGCATCTCCTTGATGGCTTCCTGCCGCTCCGCCTGTTCCTGAGCGCGCTCTTTCTGTTCCGGGGTTTGGGGTTCGATGCCCTCCTCAGCCGCACGCCGGGCCTGCTCCAACTGGTCGATGGCCTCGCGCTGGGATTTCTGGGCATCCGACTGACTCCCTTTGGATCCCATCTGGCTCGAAGCTTGCTGCATCGACTCTTGGGCTTCGGAGAGGGAACCCTGCACCTCTCCCTGGGCGGAGGGGGTCATGGATCCCTGAGGGGCTTGCTCGCCCAGTTGACCGATCTTCTCAGCCAGCTGATCCTGACGTTCTTGCAGTTGTGCACGTTCGGCGCCATCCGCGCGGTCGTTGGCCTCCTCCAGTGCCTGGTTGATCTCGGCCAACGCACGTTGAAGTGCTTCCTGGCCCTGCTCGGCCGACTCACGGCCGGCCTCTGCCTGGCCCTGGCGCGCCGCTTCAGCCGCCGCCTCAAGAGACACCTGAGCCTCACTCAAGGCAGAGGCCAGCGCCTCGGCGTTCTCGACCTGATTGCGCTCGGCCGCGCTCGCCGCTTCACGTTCGAGGGCACGGGTCTCCGTGGCCGCTTGATCCTGGGAGGCCTCAAGGGCCTGGGCCGTCTGGCTCTGGGCGGCCGTGCCCCGGTCCAGCTCATCGAGGGCCTCCTGGATGTTCTCGGGTTCTTCGAGAGCGTCCTGAACCCGTTCTGCCGTGCGGCCTGCGGCGTTGTTCTTCTCTGCGAGCGGCTTGGCGAGGGAGCGGACCTGCTCGCGAGCCGCTGCGCTCTCCTGGGCGGCGCTGCTCGCCTGGCGGGCGAGGTCGTCGGCGGCCTTGCGAGCTTGCGCTGCCGCCGCTTGACGCTGCTCCTCATTGCTTGCGGATTGGGAGCTCGCTGCGGCCTGCGCCAAGGCCTGGGCAACCGCCTGGGCTGCTTCCCGGCCCGAGGCCCGCGCTTCCCGTTCGGCGCGCTCGGCCGCTGCGTTCAATTCCTCCGACGGTTCTCCGTCCTCGAGAGCTTCTGCCGCAGCTCGCAGTTCCGATTCGCCCTGCTCCAGTCGTGCCTGGTCTGCTTCAGCAGAGCGTGCGCTCTCCAGGGGGGTGCGCAGGTGGCGTAGCTGCTCTTGGGCGAGGGGGTCCCAGCCTGCGAAGACCTCCTCGCTGACGGCCTGGGCGGCGATCAACTCCTCCAGGCGCGACCGGAATGCCTCCAGGTCAAAGACCCCGCTTGCCCGTGCCTGCTGCTCGCTGGCCGCCAGGATCGAGCGCTGCTCGGCCAGAGCCTCGTCCAGCCCCTGCTCCAATGCGCGCTGGGCATCGTTGGCCGAGTCGGCGCGCAGTTGTTCGGTGTCCTTGCGCAGCTTGGCTTCCTCGTCAGCCATCTGGTCCAAGGCTGCGCGCACCTGCTTGAGCTTCTCCAGCTCCTCTTCAAGATTCTCCAGCCCCTGTCGGTCCATCAGGATGTCGAGCAGGCTGGCCAGGTTCGTCAGGATGCGTTCCTGGTTTTCCAGCGCCGTATGCGTGCGGCCGGCGCGGATGTCCTCGCGGGTGCGCTCCATCCACTCTTCCAGAGTGTATGCCTCCGTGTCTCCGCCGCGTGAGTCCAGGTGCGCGATGCCGGCACGCAGCAGCTCGGCAGCGTGCACCCGGCCCTCGGCTTCCAGTCGCGCAGCGAGGGTCACCATGGTCTCCCGCAGGCGGATCAGCTGGCGGTGCAACAGCAGCTGCTCTTCCGCCAGGGCCGCCTGCTCCCGGGTCAGGTCATCCTGCGGAATGGAGGCGCGAGCTGGCATCGTGCTCGTGCACAGACAGAGAAGCGCGGCGCTGCAGATTCGGATCGGGCTCATTTGTCTTCCGCGAACCGTTGGGTGCGCTGCTTGAGGCTCTTCTGGTGGTTCAGGATATCGCGCGTGAGGGTCAGGACGGACTGGAAGTTGTCCCACTCGCCGAGCTTGGCCAGCAGGCGGTCGAGGCTGGCCTGGACTTCCACCTGGGCACGCAAGGCTGCCTCCACGTGACCCAGAACCTGGGCGGGCTTGGGTTCGTCGCGCGCCCCTTGAAGGTGGCTTACCGCCTGGGCTCCGTGCTCCTCACTGACCTCCAGGGCCAGACCCACCATCTCAAGCAGGTCCCCGGCAAGCTGTGCCTGACCCAGCTCGCCAGCCTTGTGGGCTGCGTGCAGTTCAGCCCAGGCCTGGGTGGGGAATCCACGCTCCGTCTGCTCGGCAAGCCTCTGGTCCAGTCCATCGAGCAGGGGCGCGGCGCGCTCATCGATGCGCGCATACAGGAGCCCCTCGGTCACCTGAGCCAGATCCCGAGCCAGTGCGCGTGCATCTCCTTCCAGGCGCTTGGCGCTGTGCAGGAGAGAGCTGAAATCCGGTTGTCCATCCGGCGGCGATGTGTCTCCGGTGATCTGCTCCAAGGACGCGAGCACGGACTGCAGGAAGGTGAGCTGGCTACGACCCTGTTCATAGACCGTGCCGGCACGCTCGCCGGCCCGCGCCAGTTGATCCTTCACGCTGCGCAGATACTCATCGCCTGTCACGACGCGCAGGTGCACGGGCGCGGATTGGCTGCTACCCGGCAGGGGTTCACGGTTGTCACGGGCCACTACCTGAAGAGTCCAGCGTGATCCCGCGGCCGCGACGTCCTCCGGGCAGAGCTCATTCACTTCCAGACGCGTGCGGGCCACCTGTCGGTCACGGCTGGCGGATCCAAGGCTTGAGAGGTCCCTCGGCACCGGGCGCGAGGTGAGAATCCCCTCACTCAGTGTCTCATCAGGATCCACGGCATTGCGCAGATCCCAGCGAACGTCGGCAATGGCAAAATCATCCTCGAGGCGGACGTGCAGTGGCACCGCACCGCCCGCGACCACGTCCACCTCAGCATGGCTGGGGGCCAGGAGGAAGACCTCGGGGCGCCGGTCCTCGACCACGGTCAGGGCATGCAAGCCGGGATCGGGGTTGGGCAATCCACTGCCATCGAGCAGGTCAAAGCTCACCCGCAGCGAGAGTTGTGCCAGGAGCTCGAACGAGAGGCCCGCGGGTTGACCCTCTTCTGAGGGCGGCTGTTCAGGCCCCTGTGCGCGTTGTGGGAAGACCCCGGCTATCAGGGGCAGGACCCGGTCCTCGGGAAGCAGTCGCACCGAGCCCGTGGCGTCGGCTGGGTCGGGTTGGATCGTCACGCGCACGGTCGAACCCTGGAGTACCTCGACGTCGGGATCAAAGACGGTCCCCTTGGCCAGGCCGCTGTAGGCGGGGGGTGTTACCTCCCAGGCGATACCGGCCACCACCGGTGGCTGCAGGACCGAGAGGCGCACGCTGGTGCCCTCGTCCGTGTGATCCCCGCCGGTCACGTAGAAGCTCACGTCCTGCTGAACCGAGCGCAGAAGGGTGCGGAACAGGTCCGTGCCCCCCGAGCCGAGGGCCTTTTGGTGGCCGCTGTCGAAGTGCAGGATGACCTCATCGGGAGTCTCGCCTATGGCCCGCACAAGGATGGGGACGTCGCTGCCCCGGGCGGCGCGTACGAGCACACGCTCGCCCTCGCTCTCCACCTGAAGGCGTTGGCCCACGGCGGGGATCTCCAGCACCAGGTGGGTTCTCTGGGGCCACGGAAGGTCCCCGCCCAGCGCGCGCTCGAAGAAGATGCCCGCAAGCACAGGGTTGGCCGCCAAGATCGCTGTGCAGGATCCGGCCAGGGCGATCCCCGTGAAGAAACGCCACCTGGGACCTGAGCGCTCCAGGACCGGGTCGGGACTCAGGGAGCGTGCCAGCCCCTCCGCGTCCTTGTGCACCCGATCCACCAGCTCCCGCCCGGGCGCGTCGCTTTCCATGGGGGCGAGCTCGATGGCACTCACCAGCAGGTCGTCGCTGCCCGGGTGGGCCCGCTCCAGTAAGCGTGCCAGCCCGGACCGCAGCGGGATGTACCCGAGGGGCTTGACGATGTGGCGGCGTGCGATCCACAGGGGTAGACCCACCAAGAGCGCTCCATGGAAGAGCCGCAGGGCGCGGGGCAGGTGCAGCCAGCGGTCCGCTCCATACATGAACAGGAGCCACAGGGAGGTGACGACCAATAGGGAGCCCAGGCCGTGAAGCCAGATTTGGCGCACCAGTGCACCCCGCAAGCGATCGAGCAGGGCTTCGAGGCGCGGAGAAGAGGATAGGGGCGTGAGGCTCAAGGGATCAGCGTTGGAAGATGGGTAGCAGGCAGTAGGGGATTTCGAGGATCAGGACCCCGATGGCCGTGCTGAACGCCGAGCCGGGTCCTTCAGAGCAACGCCAGGAGCCGTCGTCCTCTTGGCGGCTCAGGAGATAGGCGCGCAGCTTGGTGAAGTAGCGCTCCCAATCACTCCCCCCTTGGGTGTACATAGCCTGTACACCGTAATAGTGGCCGTACCAGAAGAAGTAGTGGCCGCGGTCACCATAGCTCCGATTGAAGGAGTCCATGTTTCGGTTGAGGAACTCGACGCCGGACTCGATCAGCTTGTTGGAGTAGATCCCAAGTCCGTGCAGGGCCGTGACTCCCGCAGCGGTCAGCGGAAATGTGGTGCGGGAGTTGTCATCGCGCTGGTAGTGGAATGTCCCCAGGTCACTGCGGTAGCGTGAGAACCGGTTGGATTGGACCGTGCCGGTCACGGCGGAGTCCACCACGTATTGGGTGGCCTTGTCGATCGTGCTCTTGGGGACGCGGATGCCGATGTTACGCGCGGCGCGTAGAGCCAGCACCTGGCAGACAACGATGGACATGTCGGATTCGCGAGCCAGAGGCGCGTAGCGCCAGCCGCCCTGTTCGTTTTGACATTTGACGATGAAATCCACCGATCGCTGCAGCTTCAGCCGCACGTCATCTCGATGGGTCATGCCGTAGATCTCAGCCAGGAACAGGGTGGCGACGGCGTGGCTGTACATGCGCGTTCCCGCATGGGTGATGTAGCCGTCTTCTTGAACACAGGAGAGGACGAAGGCCAGAGCGCGCTCCACCTCTTCGCCATATTTTCCCCGCCCGGGTAGGTTGCCGCCCGCAAGGAAAGCCATCCCCGCCAGGGCTGTGACACCGACGTGCCCGCGATTGGCAGAGGTGACGCGGTAGGAGTTGTTCAGCTTGAAGCCCACGCTGGCCGACCAGGCGCCACTTTCCGCTTGGTGCGTGGCAAGCCAATTCAGACCATTGGACACGGCCGCCTCCTGGGCCTTGGTAATGCGCACCAACCCCTGCTGGCCAGGAAGCTCGTCGTCCTGTGCCAGGCCAGAGCCGGGCCAGACCGAAACCATGAGGGCAAGGGTCAGGCCACCGGCTACCAGTCGGTGGACGGTCTGTTGGGTTCGCGTCGCGCTCATCTCATGAAGTCCATCTTGCGTGCCCCGCTGACGATCAGCGCGTCGTCGAGTACGCTGAAGAACAGCCCGCTCTCCGAGGTGCGCCACATATCGGGGCTCATGGGTTTGGTGGCCAGGATCCGCCCGCTGCGGCGGTCCAGGAATACCAGGGATGCTTCCCTGCCGATCGATCCTGGTGCACCCGTAGGCTTCTTGTAGGCCAAGGCCACTGTACTTCCAGACACTGCCGGAAGGGGCATGGAACCTGTGGCGCGCAGCATGGATTCGGGCAGGCGCGTCGACCAGCGTTCTCCGTGGGGTAGGTGTAGGGCCCGCAAGTAGGGATTCTCATGCCGCGACGCTGGCATACCCATTGCAAACACATAGGGAACATCGAGCACGGTGCGTGTGCCTTCCAATTCAAGTCCAACGAGTAGGTCGCTTTCGTTCAGCCTCGCCAGGGGTCTGTTGGCAAGTGCCCCAAGGGACGTGTTCAACTCAAACAGGCCGGCCTGCTGCAGGCTGCGTGCGCTGGTGTCCAGGGGAGAGAGGTGCAGGAAGTGCTCATCTCCGTGGGAGATGACCCTGAGTAGCTCCATGTCGCCGGCAGGGGTCTCCGACAACGTCACCCGCCAGGCCTGTTCACCGCTGTCCAGGTCCAGCGCCAGCACATGGTTATGTGCTGGGCGCTGGACCTGCAGGAAGTTGGGCAGGATCAGGCGGCCCTCTTCGATCCAAGCGGCTTTCGCCGTGGGGAGGGTGGAGAGGGTCAGTTGGAACTGCCCAACGTGACGTCCGGTGAACAGGTCAAAGATACGCCCGGTGCCTGAGGATTTGGGTAGCAGCACCAGGTGCTCCTCTCCCAGAACAGGCCGCGCATGGTAGCGGTCGCCATCGAACCAGAAGGACCACAGCTTCGCTCCGCTGGCTGCGTCGAGCCCGGTCAGGCGGAGGTTATAGCGCCCGCTCGGCTCGCTCGTGTGCTCGCGAACCACCACCACTCCGCTGATGCAGTCCAGGGCAACCACGCTAAGGGTGCCCGAGGTCCAACGCCAGAGCAGCTCGCCTGTCTCGCGGTCCAGCGTGGCCACAGACCCGATGCTGGCCGCATAAACCCGTCCCGGGCTGGTCGCGATCGCATTCCAGTAGTGCGAGGGCAGGGCATCCACTGCCCGCGCCTCAGGTCGGTCGAAGAAGTGTCGCCAGCTGGTCTGCGGGGCGCTGTCACTGGAGATGGCGTACAGGCGCGAACCGTCGCAATAGAGGTTGACGGTCTCGGCCCTGGGTCCATCCTGCTTGGCCAGGGGAGCGAGGCTCATCGGGACCTGGCCCACCGGGCGCAGGGTCTTCATCGACTTGTAGGAGGGTGGGTCAACAACCTCCACAGTGCTGTCGAAGGTCGCGCTCAGAACAGGTGAGGGCTCACGGTCCGGTGCGCGCCACGCGGGATCCGCTGCCCACTGGCTCAGGCTTCTCGGGCCCTCGCCGGTCAGGTCCAGCGACAGGTTTGGGTGACGGCGGGCAAGGCTGCTCATCCATGCCGCACGTAGCTCCAGATTTCCGTTCTCGCCCAGGGCCTGGGCCAGCTGCAGCAGGTAGTGCAGCTCTGCTGCGGTGGCCTCCTGCGGAGACCAGTTGTCGCTAAGAGGGGTGAGGATGATGTCCGCCAACTCAGCCACATTGCCCTCTGCTCGCACCAGGGAGATGCGCTCCTCGCTGGCCCGCCGAGCGGCCTTCGAGTGGGGAAAGAGGTGTGCGATCTGCTTCAGACCCGAACGGTCTCCATCGGTCAGTGCCTTCTCCAGCAGGACCTGGGCCTGCTTCTCAAAGGGCGCGTACTCAGGGATGATCTCGCCCAAGCTCGCTCCAACCCGAAGCCGCTGGCCGATGCGGTCGGCTGCCCAGGCCCAGGCTCCACCCGAGGGCAGCCGCACACCCGCGTAGCGATTCAGGATGTGATGCAGGTCATTGAGCTCTTGCGCTGCCCCCTTCGATCCCAGGAGCTGGGAGCGCTCCACCGCGACCCAGAGGCCCACAGGGATGGCCAGCGGCATGGGTTGGGCATCCTCTGCGGCCAGGCTGGATTCCACCACGATCAGGCGTCCATTCCACTCTGCAGCGCCGGCCTCACCGCCGGGGGCGACGACGTCGATCCGATCGTCAGCGTGCTCGCGTTCGAGAATGGAGAGCACGTTCAACCACTCGCTCACGTCTCGGCTACGGAGAATGGCCTGCTCTTCCAGCAGAGCCTTACGCTGACCGCTGCGGCTCGCGGCCAGGGGGCGGGCCTCGCGCAGGAACCGAAGGGCCCGGAGTGGGTCGGCCGCCAGACGTTGTGTGCGAGCCTGGGCCATCAGGACTTCGTAGAGGCTTGAGGAGTAGGCGCCCGCGACGGGGCTCGCATCGTTCTCCACCAATGCGCGCAACTCTCCGCGGGCTTCTTCCAAGAAGCGTGCGGCCGTACGAAAATCCTGATCAGACATGGCTGCCTGGCCACGGCTGAACAGGAGACGCGCGAAGGCGTGGCGACCGTCCCGATCGTCGGGTGTGGCCTGGGCGCGCTCGCGTGCCTGACCCAGGAGATGATCCCACTCAAAGTGGGCCGTCAGGGTGTAGGTGGAGAGATTGAAGAGCATCCCCGCTCCCACCAGGAGGTTGCCCGGTCGTGAGGCGCTGGGAATGGACTCAAGAAGGCGGCCGCTGGCCAGGTCCAGGCAGTCGATGTCCTGCAGGCCCGGCACGTACATTCTCTCGTGGGTCATCACCGGCAGGGGCGAGTAGCTGCTCAGACGGTTGATGGGAGGAAAGATCCACGCCCGGCTCAGGGGGGCCTGTCGGTCCAGACCCCGCGGGGCCTGGAAGGCCGCCACCTTGCTGCCTGCGAGATAGACCCGGTCCCCTTGCGCGCCAACCAGGGCATCCAGAACTCCCCGGCCTCTGGCGATTCCCGCCTGTGCGTTCAGTTCGCCGTGGGACGCCTCCCAGAGTACCGTCCCGCTGACCAGGTCCAGGCCCAGGAGGTGTGGGCTGTCGAAGGGCGCGGCCAGCACCGTATTGCCCTCCACGATAGGGGGCATGTTGCGCCACAGAGATCGCAGGTCACCCTGGTTGTAGTAGGTTCCCGGTGTGAAGGGGATCTGCTCGTACAGGGACTTCCACTGCACCTCGCCCGTGAAGAGATCCACCGAGCAGATCGCGCCCAGCTGGGTCTGCATCAGCACCTGATCCCCGTGTACTACCGGTGGCGGGGCCACGAACTCCTGCAACAGCCGACCGAACATGTTGTTGGGGCGCTGGCCGGTAACGAGCGGCGTGTTCCAGAGGAGTTCACCGCTGTGCAGGTCGTAGCACGCCAGATGGAACTCAATGCGCCCGCGCAACATGGCGGAGGGAACCAACAGCCGCGACCCGCTGGCCACCGGCGGCCCGACCACACTCATGCGGTGGGGAAAGCTGCCGGACTCTCCGTCCCAGAGGGGCGGTGGGGAGTGATTCCAGAGAGCCTCCCCGCTCACGGCATCGAAGGCGAACAGGCGCCGTTCGGGAACGATGCGAATGATCTCCAGGTCCCCGTAGGTGGTCTTGTCTTCAAACATGCGCGGGACCTGCAGGGGTGCCACCACGATGCCGCGGCTGGCCACGGGCAAGACCAGGCTGTGCTGCAGGGCGATGGCTTCTGAGAAGGCGTCGGCCACGTCGGTCTTCAGGTTATTCCAGCCCA
This sequence comes from Planctomycetota bacterium, assembly GCA_002720975.1. Lineage (GTDB taxonomy): Bacteria > Planctomycetota > UBA1135 > UBA1135. The sequence continues at coordinate 71,267 of PBIX01000085.1, forward strand.
GGCCGTCCTTGGGCGCGCTCCACAACTCCTCACCGGTGAAGGCATCCAGGGCGTGGACCCTGCGGCTCGTGCTGTAGTACAGGGCGTCGTTCAGGCGAACCGGATACAGCGAATGCTTGCCCGAGCTGTAGTTCTTGAACGGGTGGGTGCGACCCGTTTCCAGTAGGTGCGGTTCGGACCAGGTGTCCACCGCTGGGCCGGGATCGGGAGAGCCGCGTTCGCTGCTGAGGACCGTGACGCCAGCCACCTGATCGGGCCCCAGACCTTGGCCTGACACATCGTCACCCGGAGCAAGGTGGGACAGGGCAAACCCCACGCGCAAGGCTAGTCCTTCGTCCAAGGGCACCTCACCGGCCTGCTCTCGCAGCTCGTTCAGGGCGCCCTTCCAGACCTCCGGGTCACGGCTGAGGGAACCATGGCCTCCGGGATCGTGGCCAAGGTCCAGGACGATCGCCCGCCACCAGGCCTGCAGTCCCAGGTCACGCTCTCCGCGCTCGATCTCCAGGTCGCCCAGCGCCCACCATGCGGCCATGGACTGGTGTGTTCCGGGCCAGCGCCGGGCCACCTGGGACAGGCCCGAGACTTCTCCATCGGAGAGGGCCTGCTGTAGCGCACGATCCGCTCGGGCCCCGTGCCGCCGTTGGTACAGCTCGCGCGCGGACTCGGGTAGCCCAAGGAGGGTGCGCGCGGCCCAGCTGGCGGCCCCTTCGTGAACTGCGTGCAGGGACTCCCGCCAGGGCTCACCGGGGAAGGTGTGGCGCTGTGCTCCCAAGGCCTCGCCACCGTGCTCATTGAGCAGCAGGTCCAGTCCGGTCAGGGCCTCGGCCCAGCGCTGCGCAGCCATGTGATCGCGCACGTCCTGCACCAGGGCCGCCGCTGCCTGGGTGTCGTAGATCTGGAAGGCGAGCTGTGCACCTTCCGCCTCGTCTTCATCCTGCTCCTGGCCCAGGGCTCCCGGGGACAGAACCAGTGCGCACAAGAGCCAGACCCAGCAGCACTCCAGGCGTGTTCGGGCCGCTGGGTTGGGGTAGGAGGCAGAGGACATGGGGTTGCACCGGATCGGTGGGGAGGGGGCTCCCCGAGACGATCCGCCGAAGTCAGTTTAGATCAGTTCGTGGCGCTTTCGCAGGATCCATTCCACACAGAGAACACCTAGGGCCAGCAGCAGGGTTCCCCAGTGGTCCCAGGCGTCGCGCAGCTCCGAGGAGATCGGTTCGCGTCGCTCCTCGTTCCCCGGGAAAGCCTCTGCCAGGCCCGTGGTGTCCGTGGCGCTCAGGGCCAGGCCCCCGGTTATGCGTGCCAGGGTCTGGAGGGCCACCGGATCGGGGCTCGGGTCGGCATTCTCCCGGGAGGGGAGCACCACCTCGAATTCTGCACCGGCGATGCGCTCGCCGTTGAGTTCCATCCAGGCCTGGAAGCGTCCTGGCTGGTCCGGCCGAAGGTCGGCCCGGAAGCGACCTGGGCGGCCCGGCACGGCCACGAGCTCAAGATCCTCCGGCGATCCCTCAGGCCCCTGGAGGCGCGCCTTCTGGGACGGTGCGCTGCTGGGTTGAAAGTCCTCATCCAGCACGCGGGCTTCCAGCACAACGCGTTCGTCCAGGTCGAATCGGGAGCGGAGAGGTTCGAGCGCGTAGCGCCGGTCGCCCTCTCGCAAACGGCCCAGGGCAAGCCAGCGGATGGCGTTGCGCCAGAATCGTTCGTGGTAGCGGTGCACGTAGCGGTAGCGCCAACGCCAGGTGGAGTCGTCCGTGGCCAGGAACAGGGTTCGGCCTGAGGGGTGGTAGCCGATCACCAGCAGCGGGTCGCGCTCCGGACTTCCGGTCAGGGGCTGCTGGGGGTGGCGCAGGAGGACCTGGGCACCGGGCTTGGCGCCGGCCACCGGGAAGTACCAGTAGTAGCCGCGCAGCCCCGTGGGCTCCTCCCAGAGCTCGCGGTTCATCTCCAGGTCCGGGTGCAAGCGCACCACCTCGTGCGGATTGCCCGGCGACTCCAGGGTCGGTCGATGCTCGTTGACCGTGGCTCCTTCGAAGCCCACGCCGCTCGTGGGGTCGAGCTTCACCGGCAACAGGCGCGCGAACTCCGTACCCGCCAAGGCGCGTGGGTTCTCGTACTCACCCGCGATGACGCCCAGGCCACCACCACGCTCGACGAACTCGAACAGGGACTTCACGAACTCCTCGCCTTCCGCCGGATCCGGGGAGATCGAGTAGGGATTGACGTCCCCGAGAAGAACCACGTCGTAGTTGTCGAGGAGCTCGCGGCGCTCCGTGGGGACGCGCACCAGGCGGGGCAGTCCGGGTGAGGCTTCTTGGGGGAATCCCGGGGTGGCGGAGGCCAGGTAGATCTGCGCCTCGATGCGTTCGTCCGCGCGGATGAGCAGATCCTTGAGGAAGCGGTACTCGTAGCGTGGGTGGGCTTCCACATACAGCACCCGGATCTTCTCGCGCGCCACGTGGACGCGCGCGATCAGGGTGTTGTCATCGAGGATGCGCTCCTCGGGTAGGGGCGGCACACTTACCCGGAATCGGCGCTGGCTCGCATCGCCCTGGCCTGAGCCCGCAGGGGCCACGAGCACGATGCGCTCGCCGGTGTGCTCAAGGTCGATCGTCTCGCTGGCCAGGGTGCGGGCGCTGTCGTCGATGCCGAGCTCCTCAAGCAGGACGGTGGCGCTGCCGACGCCCACCCCGCGTCCGTGCACGCGCACCGCGATCACAACCTCGTCTCCCTCTAGCACCGAGGAGGGCGTCTCCACCAACTCCACCACTAGGTTGCGTTCTGGTCGCGTGTCGCCCACGACGATGGTGTGTACCGGTGCCCCTGCCGCGCGCGCAATGAGAGCGGCCTCCTCAATCAGGGGCCCGCCGTTGGAGCGTCCGTCGGAGACGACGATCACATCCGTCACGTGCCGGCCGCGATGGGCATTCAGGGCCTGGCCCAGGGCCTCTCCCACGTGCGTGCCGCGCCCGCGTCCGGACAAGCTGTCCAGCTGAGTCACCGGAGAGAGCTCCTCATGGAAGGCGTAGAGGCGTGGCTCGTAGCCACCCGCATCCAAATGTCCCAGGACATTCGTTTCCAGACTGGAACGCGCCACATCCAGTCGGGTGGCCTGCTTGGGGTCGGTGCCCACCAGCTCGCGA